>NZ_JBWXUE010000018.1:0-175353 GCF_057158765.1 Kitasatospora sp. NEAU-69 | reverse complement strand
AGGGCTGATGACGACGACATCCTCGCGGTGCTCGACTGCCCCCAGCTCGCGTTGCGAGCCTCCAGGGCTGATGACGACCGCACGTGTGCTCCCAGGGGTGAGGGGTGAGGTCTCGTTGCAAGCCCTCCAGGGCTGATGACGACGCCGGCATGTGGTTGGAGGGCGAGTTCGACGGCACGTTGCAAGCCCTCCAGGGCTGATGACGACCGCATGGACGACGGGTCGCCGGAAGGCGTCGTCTTCGTTGCAAGCCCTCCAGGGCTGATGACGACTGCGGACCAGGGCCTGCGGGTCGTGGAACTGGGCGCGTTGCAAGCCCTCCAGGGCTGATGACGACCTGATGACGACCGCGGTGACGGCCTCGTCTGGGCCGTCGCCGTCGCGTTGCAAGCCCTCCAGGGCTGATGACGACTCCCGGCCGAGGCTGGCCCGTGAACTGGGGATCGCGTTGCAAGCCCTCCAGGGCTGATGACGGCCGGCGAACCGCGACCATTCCTGCTGCGGGGTGCGGTGTTGCGAGCCCTCCAGGGCTGATGACGGCGCGCGCGGCGGATGCCTCCGGGAGTGCGCGGCCGGTGTTGCGAGCCCTCCAGGGCTGATGACGACGCTGGATCCCGAGTTCACGACGCTGTGGATAGCCGCGTTGCGAGCCCTCTAGGGCTGATGACGACGACATCCTCGCGGTGCTCGACTGCCCCCAGCTCGCGTTGCGAGCCTCCAGGGCTGATGACGACCGCACGTGTGCTCCCAGGGGTGAGGGGTGAGGTCTCGTTGCAAGCCCTCCAGGGCTGATGACGACGCCGGCATGTGGTTGGAGGGCGAGTTCGACGGCACGTTGCAAGCCCTCCAGGGCTGATGACGACCGCATGGACGACGGGTCGCCGGAAGGCGTCGTCTTCGTTGCAAGCCCTCCAGGGCTGATGACGACTGCGGACCAGGGCCTGCGGGTCGTGGAACTGGGCGCGTTGCAAGCCCTCCAGGGCTGATGACGACCTGATGACGACCGCGGTGACGGCCTCGTCTGGGCCGTCGCCGTCGCGTTGCAAGCCCTCCAGGGCTGATGACGACTCCCGGCCGAGGCTGGCCCGTGAACTGGGGATCGCGTTGCAAGCCCTCCAGGGCTGATGACGACCGCTGCTCTCGGCGGCCTGCTCGGTGCGGACCTCGGGGTTGCAAGCCCTCCAGGGCTGATGACGGCCCGAGGGTAAAGCCCCAGACCAGGCTCCGTTTGGCATGTGCTGCAATCCACTGCGGCACAGCGAGCGTCTGGTGCTGCATCTGTGCTGGTCACAGGATGTCTCCTGGGCCTCCGAGGTGGACGCCGATGGTGGTGGCTTCGATCATGTGTGGGTCGCGCGAGGTGTACGTGACAATGCTGTCGTATTCGGGGTCGATCACGGCAGTGAGTGCGCTGGTCAGTGTTCGGTACTGGGCTGTGGTGAGTTCGCCGTGGAAGACGCTGCGCTGGGTCCAGTGGAGGTATTGGCGGCAGGTTTTGAGGACTCTGGGGTTGCGTTCGGCGGCGGTGTCGTAAACCAGGATGACGAACACGGCTGTTCACCACCACGGCCGGAATGGCTTGTACGGGGTGCCTTCCAGGCACAGGCGTACCACTTTGAGGGTTTCGAGGTGGATCAACTCTTCGTAGCTGACTTTTCGTTTGAGGGTGCGGTGCTGGACGGTGGTGGCCAGTTCGTCCCGCAGGAGGGCGGCGATCTTCTTGCGGCCGTTCGTGCTGAGTGAGGCTCGGCCGACGTCGGTTTCGAAGTCGCTGGGCTTGAGGTGTTTCTGGCTTGCGGCGCGGCGGAGCAGGCGTTCGGCGAAGAGTGGTTTGAAGGGTTCGGCGAGGTCGAGGGCGAGGGTGTTGCGGCGGCGGTCGGTGTCGGCGTGGAGGAAGCCGATGGCGGGGTGGAGTGGGGTGGCGCGTAGTGCGGTGAGGACGCGGGCGTAGACGAGGGCGTTGAGGTAGCTGATGAAGGCGTTGCCGGCGTTGGTGGGTGGGCGTCGGGTTCGGCCGTTGAGGCGGAGCCAGGCGGGGAGTTGGCTGTCGAGGGCGGCCCAGGCGGTGCGGCGGAAGTTGCCTTCCCGACCCATCAGGGCGTCGGTGTCGTGGCAGTTGGGCAGCTCTCGGTTCAGGGTGGCGAGGGCGGGGTCGAGGAGGTCGGTCTCCAGGGTCCAGCGGAGGTTTTCGGCGGTGGCGAGGAGGAGGGCGCGGGCGATGGGGAGGCGCCTGGTGGGGTCGGCGGTGAGTTCGACTTGGCGGCGGATGACGGTGGCGGAGGCCATTGCTTCGGCGGGTGCGAAGTGGCCGGCGTGGTTGCCGTAGTGGTCGAGGATGTGGAGGGTGATGCCGTGGCGGTTGAGGAGGGAGAGGGCGGAGGTGTTGAGGTCGACGTGGTCGAAGGCGATGAGGTCGCGGATGTCGGTGATGGGGAGGTGTACCGGGGTTCCGTCGGGGCGTTCGATGCGGAGGCTGTTGTCCTCGCGGCGGATGCGGCAGGGTTCGGTGAGCCAGTAGGTGCGGCCTGCGGCGGGCATCAGTTTCCCCAGCAGTAGTCGAGGTAGGAGCAGCCGCGGCAGGCGCTGCGGTTGAGGCGTTCGGGGGGCGTGGTGGTGGCGATGACGGTGCGGGCCTCGGCTTCGGCGGTTTCGGCGTCGGTGCGGGCCTGGTCGTTCCAGGGGATGTCGGTGGTGCGGCGGATCAGGGGGTAGTGGACGGTTCCGCCGCGGACGTTGATGCCTCGGCGTTCCAGGAGGAGGCAGTAGTGGCGGACTTGGGCGTCGTGGGCCGGGGAGGGGGCGCGGGAGGATTTGGTCTCGTGGACGATGGCGCCGGCGGTGACCCAGTCGATGACGGCTTCGCCGAGGTCGATGTCGCGGCGGCGGGTGAAGGTGGTGTCGTTGACGGCTTCGCCGAAGGCGACCAGGTCGCTGCCGGCTTCGGGGCGGTAGCCGCGCATGTAGAGCCAGAGTTGGCGCGGGCAGTGCCGCAGGTACTTGATGTGGACCCCGCCCAGTGCCTCGGCGTCCTGGAAGGGGTCCGTGGGGATGGGGTTCACAGGATGGTCTCCGGTTCGGCGGGCGGGCGCAGGCCCAGCAGGCTGTCGTACTCGCCGTCGATGACGTGGACTCCGAGCGAACGGTCGAATTCGGCGTTGTAGGTCTTGAGTTGGTGGTGGCGCAGGGGGATGAGCAGGCCGGAGGCCAGGAGCGGGTCGGCGTTCTTGCCGACGGCGAGCGGGCGGTATTCGTCGATGTCGTCGCGGTGCAGGACTTCGACGGTGTCGAAGCGTTCGGCGAGTTTTCCGCCGAACTCGCTGCGGTCGTCGAAGGGGTCGGTGAAGGTGAGGAACTCGGTGGCGAAGGCGTCGCGTGCTTGCCGTGCCCTGTCCTCCCAGGCGCGTCCCCAGTCGGTGTCGTAGGCGAGTTGGAGGAGGCGGTCGATGTCCTCCTCGCTCAGTGTGTCGACGCCTTCGGTGACGAGGGTGCTCAGTGCCGACCAGGCGGCGTCGATGGCGTCCTTGTCGTAGGGCAGGTGGCCGGTGGTGCGGTGGACGCGGAACTCGACGGCGCCGTCGGGGTGCAGGCCGCGGCGGTTGACGCGACCGGCGCGCTGGGCGACGGCTTCGATGGGGGCGTTGTCCACCGCGCCCCGGTCGAAGTCGAGTTGCAGGGAGACCTCGACCGCCTGGGTGCTGACCACGAGCCCGCCCGGGCGGCGTGGCTCGCCGGGCCGGCGTTCGGGATGGCGGTCGAGCAGCCGCCGTTCGATGGCGTCACGGTCGCGGTTCTTGAAGCGGGAGTGGAGCAGGAGCGCCGCGTCCGGATCGTCGGGCCACAGTTCGCGCGCGTGCTCGGCAAGTGCGCTGAAGAGTGTCTGCGCGGTGGCCACGGTGTTGGTGACGGCCAGCACGCTGTGTCCCTCGCGCAGCCAGGCGAGCAGGCGGTCGATGCTGGCGGGGGCGGTCAGCGGATCGGGGTCGAGGACGAGCGTGTGTCGCACGGGTGCGGTGCCGGGCGGTGCGCGGTGGAGGGTGACCGGGTGATGGAGGCTCTCGTCGATCAGGGTCAGCAGCGGTGGCGCCAGGGTCGCCGACAGAACCGCGGTCCTGCTGCCGAGTTGCTCCCACAGGCGCATCGCGGCGCACAGGCGGCCGAAGGTCTCGGGGTCGTAGGCGTGGAGCTCGTCCAGGACGAACAGCGAGTTGGCCTGTTCGAGCAGGACGCAGGAGTGGCTGGGGCCGGCGATGGCGGCGTTGGTGAGTTGGTGGACCGTGGCCACGCGCAGGCGCTGGGCGAACAGGCGCATGGTGTTGGCGCGGGCGCGGGCCTTGCGGGCGTGGTCCTTGCCCGGCGGGTTGGCGCAGTCGTCTTCGGTCGCCTCGGTGAGGAGCTTGCGGGCAACGGCGCCGTGCAGCAGTCCGATGTCGGGTTTGGTGTCGCCGGGGGCCGGCTGCAAGGTCTCTTCGAAGCGGGCCCTGGCCGCGTGGAGCGAAGCCCGGTAGGGCAGTGTCCACACCACCCGTGGCAGGCCGGGCATCGAGGCCAACTGTGCGGCAGCCCAGGCGAGTCCGCTCTCGGTCTTGCCGCTTCCCGTGGGGGCGACCAGCACCAGGTGCCCGAGGGTCTCCCCTGCGGCCCGCTGGTGCGGGTGCGGGGTGAAGGGGAGGCGGGCGAGGTAGTCGGTCGGCAGCGGCATGTGGGTGTCGAAGCGCACGTGGGCGGAGCCGGCGTGATCGGCCAGCGTGAGCGCACCCTGGGCGAGGACGGCGAGCAGGCCGCGGTGCGGCTTGACGGGCTCGCGCCAGGCGGCGAGCACCTCCTCCAGCAGCCGGCGGGCCCGCTCGGTCAACCGCGGGTCGCCAGGGCGCGCAGGCGCCGGCTCGGTGCCCAGGAACCCGGCCAGCCAGGCGACGAACTCCCGGTGCAGCCCGCTGGGCACCTGCGCCCGGCTACCCCGGGGCGCCTGGCCGAAGGCCGCTTGCCAGTCGGTCCGCTCGTTGTACTGGTGGGACAGACTGGGCTTGCCGCCGAACGTGGACGCGCCGTACAGCGCCCGGTGGTGGGTCACGACGAGTGTGGCGATCAGCAGGCGGTCCTCGCGGCTCCAGCCGGCGGCCGCCGCCAGCAAATCGACGTAGGCCAGCGAGAACACCTCGTGACGCTCCCCCCACGGCTTGCCGCCGGGTTCGAGCTGACGCTGGAAGCTCTCCAGGATCTTCCCCGCGTCGTGCAGCAGAGCCGCGGCCAGGACCCGGGCCCAGAACGCCGGTTCGGTGGCGAGGATCCCGACCGTGGCGACCCGCGCTTCGATCTCGGCGACGGCGGCGTGCACGGTGCGCAGGTGGGTGGTCAGCCGCTCCGGGTCCTCGCGCGGCAGGGACTTGGCCCGCAGGTCGGTGAGGGAGCGCCGCTGCGGGGAGTTCACGGGGTCAGGAGCCATACGGCCTGGGTGTCCCTTTCATGTGATTCTGCGCTGGTGTCGTCACTGCGCAGTTCGCGGTAGGCGCCGCGCACCGGGACCAGGCCGGCGGGCTCGTCGCACCACAGGTAGGAGGCCCAGGTGGTGGTGAGGCGGTCGATCGAGACGGTGCCGGCGAGGCGGTGCTCGAGCGCGAAGGGCACGTCGTGGCCGTCCAGCGGAGCGAGAGCGTGCCCGACGACGGCAGTCTGGGCGGGTTCGAGGACGACCTGGGCGAGCCCGGTGAGCTGCACGAGATCCTGGGAGCGCCCCAGGCGCAGCGGCCAACGCGGCCGGCGCAGCGCGCAGCGGATCCGCTCCCCGTCCGGCTCAGGCACCCATACCGTGAGGTGGACTCCCGCCAGGAAGGGCCGCTCCCGCACCGTCATGCCGCCCTTGCCGGCCCGAACCCGTCCCCCGCCAGCGGGATTGGTGCCGTCGGCGGCGATCGGGTGGAAGGTCTCGGTATCCACGCCATGCCCCTCGGACCAGGCCGCCATGCCCAGGACCAGTGGTTCGGCCGCGGCACCGGTGGCCGCGGCGAGCATCCCGCGGACCGTCGAGGGCGGCGGCACCGGCAGGGCACGGCTGACGCCGGGAAAGAGCGGGTCGCGGAAGGAGGCCACCGGGGCGTAGAACGTCGCACGCAGGGCCGCCACCGATCCGGCGCTCACCGGGCCAGTGAGGCCTGGCACGTGGCTCACCGCGGAGCGGGGTCGTCGAACCAGCCGTCCAACCGGCCCTCGCGCAGGTCGGCCGCCAGCTGCAGGAGCACCGTGCGCGGGTGGTCGAGGACGATCGTGCCCTCGTCCAGCTCACGCACGCACTGCTTCTCGAAGTCCTCGCGGGCCTGGTCCCGGAAACCGGGGCGCCAGCCGATCCGCACCGGCGCCTCCCACTCGCCGCTCCACGCCGCGAGTTCCTTCTGCAGCACGTCACCGCGCAGGCGAACGCCGGTGTCCGGGTCGGCGTCCACGATGTTGGCCAGCGGGTTGATGCCGCCCATGAACGGCGTCAGGACGATCAGCGACGGCACCCGGTCGCCGTAGTGCAGCGCCTGCTTCGCGCCGCCGCTCAGATGGGCGATCGCCTCCAGCAGCAGGGCCGCGCGCCGGCGGCGCTCCTCCAGCGGCAGCCGCACCGCAGGCTGGTCGCGGAACACGCAGGTGGTCGCTCCGAGCTTGGCGGCCTCCGCGACTTGGAGCGCCTGCTCCGCAGTGAGGTAGTTCGGCCGGCCCACCCCGTCGGTACCCGGGAGCGTGAACGTGCCGATCCTGGGCAGGTCCAGCAGGAACGGGGCGGCCAGGTCGGCAGAGTAGAACTCATGACCGTGCAACACCGGCTCGGTCACCCCGCGGGACATCACGCCGAAGTCCTCGGTCAGGTTGACCGGCTCGACAGACATCAGCGTGCCGAGCATGAACGGACTGTCCCGCAGAGTCGTCGCCGCGTCGTCCTTCTTCGCTCCGGTCCGCATGTAGCCGAACAGGTCGTCATCGGCATACTGCACCGGGTCGGCCTGCGTGTTGGCCTTCTGCGCCTTGCCCTGCGCCTTGCCGACCCGGGTGACCGGGGACGGCACAGAACCGCGCTCGACCATGGTCTCCCGGATCCACCGCCGTGCCGCCTGCGCGGACACGTACGGGTGCCGCCGGCCGCGGATCCGCGCGAGCTTGACGCGGGACATCGTCTCCTCGCCCCGCCCGTTGTTCGGGGCACCCGCCTGCACCGCGAGCACCACCATGCCTGCCAAGAAAGCCATTTACGCCTCTTCCCGCATCTCGTGATCGTCGTACTCGTCAGCGCCGCCGGTGACCGCAGACCGCTCAACGTCCTCCTGGATCCAGCGCTCCGCGTTCGCGTCCTCGGCCCTGGCGCTGACCGCGACGCCGCGCTCCTGCAGCAGGACGGACACCTGCGCGAACAGCAGCATCCGCTGCTCCCAGGCCCGCGGACGGCGCTGGATCAGTGGGGCCCAATGCTCGGGGCCCACCAACTGTGTCTTGTTGCCGTCCAGTTGAAGACGGGTATAGGCGCTCACCAGCAGCGAGCCGAGCGCGTAGTCGCTCAGCGCCGCCTTGCGGTACTCCGCCAGCCGCCCGCGCGGACTACTCCCCTGGGCAATCCAGTCGGCGACCAGAGTCGCCACCGGCTTCAGATCCGTTTCCATACCGAAGACCTCCTTGGCGTAGGTGAAGGCGAGTTGGACCAACGCTTCGCGATCCGCGAGCTGCCACGCGCCGTCCGTGTCCGCGAGCATCCGGTCCAGCTGTCCCAGCAGCGAACGGTTGCGTCCGTCCTCGGCCTCGAACAGCAGCCGTGCCGCCTCGCCCGCGCCACTCGCCGTGATCTTGCCCTTGGCGTCGTAGCGGGTCAGGGCCCGGCGCAGCAGCCACCAGCCGCGGCGCAGCGGCGCGTTGCCATCCACGGTGGCCACGAACACCGGCACGGCGCGCCGGGCGTGGGTGACGCGCAGCCACGGTTCCTGGTTGTCGTTCTTGAAACTCCACAGCGTGCTCGCGCTCAGGCCGCCGGGGGCGTCCCGCAGCGCGGTCAGCGCCACCAGCTCCGGCCTGGCGCTGGCCGGCAAGCCTTCGAAGCCGACCTGCATCACCCGCCGGGCACGCCGCACGTTACGCCGCGCGAACTCCCGCTCCGCCGCCGCATTCTCACACGACAGGACCGTGACAGAGCCCGCGGTGACCCACGCACCGTAGGGCAGCGCCCAGATCGCGATCCGGCAACCACGGCAGACCGGCCAGCCCGGGACACCGGGTGGCAGCGTGTTCAGCGCCTTGCTCGTATCGAACAGCGGCAGGTTCGACTTCGCCCACACGACCGCCGTGCCGGCGCCGCAGAACGTGCAGGGTCGCAGCGGGCCCGCGCCGTCGGCATCGGGAGTGAACAGCCGCTCGACCTCGGGCCGCAGCAGGGCCGCGTCAGAGGTCCGCTTACTGTGCGTGGCCTTGGAGTTGGGGTAGAGCGCGAACAGGACCTTCCACCAGTCGTAACGCCTGCTCCCCTTCGGCGCTGTCGCCGCGGACACCACATCCGCCACCAGGGTGGCGGCCACCACGTCCAGATCACCGTCGCCGACCTGGTCGGGTGTCGCGCGGCCAGCGAGCACTGCCACCGCCCACGCACCGGCCCGCTGGACCGGGTGGCCGGTGGCCACCAGCGCGGACAGCACAGGCGGCGCGGTCACCGCACCCACCCGAACCCCTGAATCGTGTCCAGGCCCAAGCCCCACGACCGTACCGCCGCGACGAACCGCGCATCGGCCTCCATCTCCACCCGCACCCGCGCCCCGATCCGCGGTGCCCCGCGCACACTGAACCGCCGCCGCGGCCCGGACTCCAGCACCCGTAAGCCGCGCGGGGCCGGCAATCCCAGCAGATCCGCCTTGTGCGCCAAATTGTGGGTGAGCCGCTCCACGAAGTACTCATCACCTGGCAGCAGATTCCGGCCCTCGTGCTTGACGACGACCGGCGCCATCGTCTCCAACTCCACCAGCCCGTCGCCCGTTTGGCGGACCGCATCATCCATGTCCACCGCCACGCCTTGCACCCGCAGACGCGTCGCGCCCCACTCCAGTTCCCGGCACGCGGCCAGCGCGGTCACCAGCACGGCAGCGATCTCCGGCACCGGCGAACCGAACCACACGGATCCCTGCCTAGAGGTGGTGTACACGCCCTCGCGCGGCCGCGCCCCGATGAACAGCGGCCCCGCCACCCCAACCGGCTTCAGCGGCTGACCCCACCAGCCCTCATCGTGCAACGCCTGCGCCAGTGCCTCGTCCTGGCTACCGAGCAGCCCGTACACCACCCCGCGTGCCGCACCGTGAACGTCCTCCCACCGCATGCTCGGTGAATCCGGCGTGACATCAACACGCAACCGCACCGCGCCCTCCCAAGCCAGGACCACCACCACAAGGCCCGGTCAACGTGCCTTCACGACAACCTAGTTGTGCGCAGGGCCTAGGATTGCCAAATTCCATGATTCGCACCGATACTCGATAGTATGTGCTACAAGTCCATATAGTTCCGCTTGAATGCCGGCGCCGTCCTCGCATGCACGCTAGCGACACGCCCTGACAGCCAGAACCGCCGGAGCCTCGGGACTGCCGACGCAAACGAGTCTCCACCTCGCCCCCGCCTCCACCCAAAACGCCCTGACCTGCGGAGGTGCACTACCGAACGGTCGCTGCGTATCGCGCCCCTAGACAAGATTCGCCCCCGTGCGACCTGCTGCTTTATCCTCGGGTCCTCATCAGCCCTGGAGGGCTCGCAACACCGAAAGGCCGGCGGCGGCCAGGCGCTCGACGTGTCGTCATCAGCCCCGGAGGGCTCGCAACACGGGCACGAAATCCCCGGGCGCCGCGGTGTAGGCGGTCGTCATCAGCCCCGGAGGGCTCGCAACGCCATCTCCAGCACCTCGCCGAGCGCGTCCAGCACGGTCGTCATCAGTCCCGGAGGGCTCGCAACGCCTGGCCGCGCTGGAGTCGGCGAACCCGCACCTCAGTCGTCATCAGCCCTGGAGGGCTTGCAACAGCAGCGGCCGCCAGGTGTTTAGGGCGCGCAGTGCGTCGTCATCAGCCCTGGAGGGCTCGCAACGATGTGTCGATCAGGTCTACGTTGTTGGTGAATAGGTCGTCATCAGCCCTGGAGGGCTCGCAACGCATCACGACCGACCCGACCCAGACCCCGCTGATCGGTCGTCATCAGCCCTGGGGGGCTCGTAACGCGGGGACGGCGAGCACCGAGGAGGTCATCACCGTCGTCGTCATCAGCCCTGGAGGGCTCGTAACTAGCCAGTGCTCACGCTGGTGTAGCCGGGCACGCGGGTCGTCATCAGCCCTGGAGGGCTCGTAACGGACTCCTCGGGTCGGGGTGCACACCCAGGTGTACGGTCGTCACCAGCCCTGGAGGGCTCGCAACTGGGCATTGTGACAGTGGATGAAGACACCGGAAGTCGTCGTAATCAGTCCTGGAGGGCTCGCAACGAGCCGGGCGGCGGTTCAGTGGCGACTCCTCAGCGCGTCGTCATCAGCCCTGGAGGGCTCACAACGCCGTAGCTAGTGCTCGGCCGCGACCAGCCGGTCCTGTTGTCATCAGGCTTGGAGGGCTCGCAACACGGGCTGACGTGGATGGTCGGCGCCGGGGTCGGCGGTTGTCATCAGCCCTGAAGGGTTCACAACTTCGTGCAGGCGGCATGGAAGACCGGGGGGATCAGTGTCGTCATCAGCCTTGGAGGCTCGCAACCGGTCGTAGCGCGGCCGCCGCTTGGCGCCGCCGGCGTCGCCATCAGCCCTGGAGGGCTCCCAACTAAAGTGCGGGCCGACCAGGAAGAAGGTACGTAACGCCAGCGGCACTCCGTTGTCGAGCATCAACGACACGCCCCCGCTTTGACAGCATCCCCTCCGCTCCTGCGACGACGTCGAGGATCGTCTGGCAATCAGCAGGCAGCGCGGCGGCCTCCATGCCTTCCTCGTGCTGCGGGGCCAGCAGCATCCCACTTGTCCCGGAAGCCGCTGCAGCCCGGGTAGGTTGAGGCCTAGAGCGAATGGTCTAGACCTCAACCCTCTCAAGGGTCAGCAAAAGGTCAGCATCAGTACGACTAGAGGCTGCGAAAGACGGCTAAACGCGCGACTCACCGGCGGTGCCTACGAGTCGCCCCAGACACCGACAGAGCCTGCCCAGCATCGCCGCTGCGGCCAGCCACGATTGAGGTTGCCACCACCGACAAAGGGCGCGGAAACGCCCACCCAAGCAGACAAAGCGCCAGGTCAGCGCGCCTTTACCCGAGGCTTGAGAGGCACCGGCGACATCGCTGGCGCGGCCAGGTGGTCACCGTCGTAGCCGCGCACTTCCCTGAGCTCCACCCCTTCCATCCAGTCAGATCGGGCTTATACGATCTCCTCACCGGAGCGGGCGATGAAGTTCCATTGCCACATCGCCGCCCACGAGGACAACGGCATGATGAGCTTCGTCAACGTGGTCCGGTAGGCGGCGGATCGGGGTACGTCCCCGGGCACCCTCTGGTCTCTCCGGTAACAGTGCCCTCCGGTAAGGTCCTGCTCTGACTACCTGCGGGTACGTTCGGCGGGGAGTTGGAGCAGGACCGGACGAACTGCCGGGCGAACCACCGGAAGCGACCTCCCACCACCATCACCCCGAAGCGCCGAGGTCGGTAGCCTGCGCGCATGGGACTGGACATCACCGTGGTCATGGCCGACTGGGAACACCTGGCCCGGATACCGGCGGGCGAGCGCCTCGAAGCGCTGGATGACGCCGTGTACCCGGACTTCTGCTGCGCGCAGTGTGAGGACGCTCGCTTCGCGGTGCCGGGCGGATGGGTCTGGCCGCGGCAGTCGTCGTGGTGCGCCGAGTACGTGTTCTTCGGGACCACCGGTTCCTACGGCTGGCACTTCCGTCTGGCCAATGCCTGGGAGGACATGAGGGCGTCGGCCGCGCCCGAGCTGCGGGAGGCCCTCGACTGTTTCCTGGGTGGCCTGGTGTGGGACGGCCCGCACGACGAGGCGGGGACGGACTCGGACGATGACCCCCCGTCGGCGGGTGGCTTCCCCGACGACCCCGCACCGTGGCGCCCTCGCGTGCTCCTGCTGCGTGCGCCGGAGGAGGTGCCGGCGCTCGTCCGTGCCTGGGAAGTGGCCGCACCGCGGTTGGCGGAACTCCGCGAGCCCTTCGACACCGAGGTTGCCGGCTGGGCGGGCCGGCCCGACAGCTTCGAGGGCGCCGTCGCGCTCATGCGCGAGTGGGGTGAGGTGGTCACGCAGGCCGAGGCACGCGGCTGGGGCCTGATCGGACTCCGGTAATACCGGTAACGGCTACGCTCGACCCGTTCACGTACCAACTGGAAGGGGGGTGAGGTCCGTGCTGCTCACAGACCTGGTCGAGGTGACGTCACCGGAGGAGCTGGGGAAACTGCTCGGCGAGCCGACACCGGGCGCGCTGGTCAAGGTCCGGCCAAGCCTGCACGAGCACGACCGCCAGTGGCTGGCCGCGTCGCCGCTGTGCGTGGTGGCGACCTCGGGCGCCGACGGCAGCTGCGACGCGTCGCCGAAGGGCGATCCGGCCGGGTTCACGCTCGTGCTGGACGACACGACGATCGCGATCCCCGAACGTCCCGGGAACCGCCGGGCCGACGGATTCCGCAACATCCTGGCCAATCCCCAGGTGGGTCTGCTCTACCTGATTCCCGGCCGCCCCGACACGCTGCGCATCAACGGCCGCGCGCGCCTCCTGCGCGACGCGCCGTTCTTCGACGCCATGACGGTCAAGGGGAACCGTCCACAACTGGCCCTGCTGGTCGAGATCGACCAGGTCTTCTACCACTGCCCGAGGGCCCTGCTGCGCGGCGGAGCCTGGCAGCCGCAGACCTGGCAGCCGGACGCGGCGCCGTCCCGCGCGGTGCTCGCGAAAGCCCACGATCACCGTCCGGAGAGCGTGGAGGAGCTGGAGGCGTACTACGGCCCGCAGTACCTGGAGCGCCTGTACCAGTAACTGATCGCGGGCCGGCGGGCCGGGCGATTCGACCTTCGAAAGTCGCTGCCGGCGAACGACTTTCGGGGGACGTCGCGGTCGGGCCGGCCGCCCTACGCTTGCGGCCGACGGAGGCGGAGTCCGTGGAAGCCCCGATCGTGTGGCCGCCACCGGCATCGCCGGACCGGCTTGGACGACCGCTGGGCGCAGCGCTGTCGTCACACAGAAGAGGACCACAGGTACGACGATGCAAACGACTCCCGCACCTTCGCCGGTGGAACCGCACGGGGACGTGCTGGCGGTGCCCTGGAGAAAGGTCTTCACCGGCCGGGTGGCCGAACTGCGTCTGCTGGGAGACCTGTTGCTCAGCGACGGGCGCGGCTGCTTCGTGGTGTGGCTGCACGGCATGGCGGGCGTCGGCAAGAGCACGCTGCTGCGCCGGTTCGCGAAGGAGGCCGAGGCGCACGGCCGGGTCACCCGTACCGTCGATCTGCGGCACACGGACCCGACGCCTTCGGCGTTCCTGGCCGCATTGGAGGCGCAGGGCGCGCCGGAGGACGCGCAGGTACTGCTGATCGACTCCGCGGACTCGCTGGGCTCCCTGGAGCAGTGGCTGCGCGACGTGTTCCTGCCGGGCATGCCCTCGCGTCCGCTGCTCGTCGTCGGCAGCCGTCAGCCCCCGTCCGCCGAGTGGCGCACCGATGCGCAGTGGTGGCACGCGCTGCGCAGCGTGGAACTGACCGGGATGGACGACGCGGAGGCCGCGCTGCTGCTGCGCAACCGGGACGTGGCGCAGGCCGATGTCCCGGGCATCGTGCGTGCCGCGCACGGACTGCCGCTCGCGCTGGCGCTGTTCGCCGACGCGCGGGAGCGCACCACGGACCTCACCGCGGACCTCGTGGAGCAGCGCCGTTTCACGGAGCTGCGCGACTACCCCGACCTGGTACGCGAATTGCTGCGTCTGATGCTGCGCGAGAGCCCGTCGCTCGCCCAGGTCGATGCCCTGCACCTGCTGGCGCTGGCCCGGGTCACCACCGAGGAGTCGGTACGGCACGCGCTGGAGGTGCCGCCGGCCGAGGCGCGCGCGCTGTGCGGCTGGCTGCGCGGACTGTCGTTCGTGCGCAGCACCGCCGAGGGCCTGGTGCCGCACGAGTTGGTGCGGGAGGCGCTGCTGGCCGATCTGCGGTGGCGCGGTTCGGAGAACTACGAGTCCCTCTTCGGCCGGCTGCACGGCCAGTTGACCGAGCGGCTCGAACAACGCTCCGGGGACCGCTGGGCGTCCGGTGCGGGGCTGGCCTATCTGGGCCGGACGAACCGGGTGGCGCGGGAGGCCGTGGACTGGCGAGGCGCCGACCGGATCCGGCTGCGCGCCGCCCGCCCGGAGGACCTGGACGAGGCGGTGACCGCGATCGTGCAGGAGCACGGTGTCGCGGCCGGTGCCCTGGCCCGGAGGTGGTGGGAGTACCAGCCGGCCGCCTTCACCGTCGCCGAGGACGGCCGCCGGCTCGTCGGCGTGCTCGTCGCGCCCTGCCTGGAGCCGGGCGCCACCGGACTGCCGGACGCCACCGGACTGCCGGACGATCCGGTGGCGCACACCGCACTGGAGCACGCGGCCGGCTGGGCACCGCTGCGGCGCACCGAGCGGCTGCTGCTGGCCAGGTGGAGCACCGGCAGCGCGGCGGTCGCCTGTTCCGCGCTGACCACGCTGTGGGCGACCACGCCCGGCCTGGCCGTGAGCTGGACCTGTACGGCCGGCGGGCAGTCGGCGCTCTCGTCGCTGCTCGACCTGTACGGGCAGCAGCGGACCGCGCCCGCCGACGGGCCGGACGGCGAGCAGGTGCTCCCCTTCGTGCAGGACTGGCGCAGTACGCCGTTCGACCGCTGGGCGGTGGATCTCCGTTTCCGGTTGCTGAGCGACGAGCCTGCGGGCGCGGTGGCGCCGACCCCGGCGGTGGTGGCAGCCGTCATGCCGTGGCCGGAGTTCGCCGACGCCGTCAAGCACGCCTACCGCAGTGTGCGGGATCCCCGGCAGCTCGCGGAGAGCGCGCTGCTCGGCACCCGGCTGGTGGCACCGGGCGCGGACGCGTCGGCGCTGCGCGAGGTGCTGACCGAGACGGTGACGCAGTTGCGCGCGCGTCCCGGGCAGCGGCAGCTGGGCGACGTCCTGGAAATCACCTACCTGGGCGGGCCGCGCAGCCAACAGGCTGCGGCCAGCAGGGCCGCGCTGTCCTTCAGTACCTACCGGCGCCGGCTCTCCACCGCGCTGACGAAAGCCGCGGAGCTGCTGCAGGAACGCGAGCTGTACGGGTCGGTGCCGCGGTGAAGCCGTCCGAGTATTTCGAACCATTTGTTGCGAGTTGGGGACGGGCAATTGAGTGACACCGAGCAGGACGACGCGAAGCGGCGGCAGCGGGCGCGGTTCGTCGACGCGCTGACGATCACCGCCCAGCAGCCGGGCGAGCACCCCCGGCTGGGCATCAGGGTCGCGGGTGCCACGGCGGTGCTGGCGCTGGCGGCGGGCAGCACCCTCGGGCTGGGTGCCTGGCGCAGCTACCAGGCGGACGAGGACGCCAAGAAGCAGAAGCCGAGCGCCGAACAGGCGGCGGCATTCAAGATGGCCACCCCATCGCCGTCCCCGTCCCAGTCCCGGTCGGCCGGTCCGGAGCCGACACAATCGGCGCAGTCGACACCGCCGGCACCACCGGCGGAGCCGATGCAACCCGCACAACCGGCGGAGCCGATACCGGCGGCACCGGCGGCGCAGCCGGCACGACCAGTACAACCGGTACAACCGACACCGCCGGCACAGCCCACGCCGCCCACTCTCCGTGCCACCTCCCCGCCTCCAGCTCCGGCCGCCCCCTCGACCGCCCCCGCAGCCGCTCCCGCTGCCGCTCCCGCGCAGCAGCAGGCGGCCCCCGGCACCCCGCCGGCCACCCCACGTTCCGGGGTGCCGCTGAAGAACGTGCTCACCAACCTGTGCGCCGGCCTCCCGAGCCACGGTCCCGGCTCCTACGGCACGCCGGTCGGCCAGTACGACTGCGGCGGTTCCGCGGCGGACGACCAGCTGTGGGGCATGCAGGCCCGCGGCGGCGGCTCGGGCCCCGGGGGTGCCGCGCTCGTCCTCTTCGTCAACGCCAAGGACGGTCTGTGCATGGCCCTGCCGGGGGGCGCGTCGAACCCGGCGGGCACCGCGGTCCAGGAGGCACCCTGCCTCCCCGACCTGGTGGACGACGAGTCCTGGTGGATCAACTCGACGGCCAGCGGCACCATCCAGATCCACAACCACCTGAACGACCAGCTGTGCCTCATGATCCAGAGCACCGATCCGACGGCAGCGGGCGCACGACTGGTGATCGACAACTGCAATGCGAACTTCGACAGCCTCTGGCGGATGAACGCATGAACGGATGAACAGCTGACCGGCTCGGCCGGACGGCGGACACCGGACGAGGCGCGACGGCCCCGGCGGACCATTCGGGTCCACCGGGGCCGTCGCACGTCTCAGCGGCCCGAACCGCCGGGCGCCGAGGAGAGCGAGTCGATCGGGAACCGGGCCCCGCCGATCCCCTCCCGGCACCGGTCGGCGGCCAGCATCGCGGCCAGCGCGGGCATCCGTGCCCACGCGTCGTCCCACGACTGCCGCTGGTCGACCTGCTCCTGACGCACGCTCTCCAGCTCCTGCCGGAGCCGCACGTGCTCCTGGAACCGCTCGTCGCGGGATGCCCGGGCCCTGGTGGCCGCGTCCGCTGCGGCCCGCTCCTCGTCGAGGGCGGTGCTCACCAGCTCACCGGCGGCGGCCAGTTGCTCCTCCAGCTCCGCGACCGCGCCGGCCGCGCGCTCGGCGACCTCCCGCAGCACATCCGCCGCACCGCGGGCGGCGTCCCGTTCCGACCGGGCCGCGTCCCGCGCGGACTCCGCGGCGGAGACGGCCTGCGGGCCAGGGCCGGTCCGCAGCGCCGCAGGCCCGGCCGCGCCGGACGCCGGCCGGGCCCCGGCTGCCTCCGCAGCCTCCGCGGCCTCCGCGGCCTCCGCGGCCCGCGCGGCCTCCTCCCGCAGCTGACTCAGCGCCTGTTCCGCCTGCGCGAGCCGCTCCTCGGCCGTCGTGGCGGCCTGCTCCCGACCGGTGGCCGCGCTCTCGGCCTCCGCCCGGACCCGCTCGGCGTCGCCCAGCCGGACGGCGAGGGACTGCCGGTCGCTGCGCGCGGTGGTGAGCGCCGCGGTCGCCGCGTCGTGCGCACTGACCGCGGCGTTCAACTCGGCTCCTGCCGCGGCCAGTTCCTCGGCGGTGCGGGCTTCCCGCAGGCTCAGACCGGCCTCCCGGCCGACCGCGTCCGCTTCGGCGTAGGCCGCGTCGGTGGCGGTGACGACCGCCGTGCGCAGCAGCTCCCAGCTGGGGGTGGTGGCCGGGGTGAGGTCGACGAGCCGTCCGTCGGCGGTGAACGGCCAGAACCTCAGCCCCGTTCCGCCACGCAGCACCAGTTCCACCGGCCGCCCTGCCGCCACGGCGGTCCGCGAGCCCACGTACAGGGCGCGGGCCAGCCGGCTGCCGTCCGGGTCCGGGCCGAGGTCGAGCCAGAGCTGGGCTCCCCGCTCCTGGCCGTCCAATCCCCCGGTCAGCACCCCGGACAGTTCGGTGACCGGGTGCGTCCTCCAGTCCCGCAGCCGCTCGCTCGGCTGCCCGGCGAGCATCGACGGAAGGTCGTAGACCTGCGGGGCGACGCGCGGCCCGATCACGCCGTGGCCGAGCAGTTCCCGCTCGAAGAGCCGGACCCCGGCGCTGCCGGTGACGTACCGGGTGCCTTCCGGTCCGGTGACCGTGATCACCGCGTCCACGAGCACCTCGTGGCTGCGGGTGTTGGCACCGGTCGCGGAACGGGTGCCGTTGCCGATCTTGATCCGGTCCCGGTGTCCGGCCGAGACCGCGGCGCCGCCGGTGCGGGAGACCGGCTGCCGGGTCAGCAGCGGGGCGGTGAAGCCGACCAGGTGCAGGTTCGGCCGGTTACCGCTCAGGGTGGACTGGTAGCCCAGGCCCGCCGTCGAGCTCACCACCGAGGAGCTGCTGGTGGAGCGCACGGGCTTGCGTGCCCGGTCCACGGCGACGTCGTCGGCGTCGGTGACCGGCCGCGGGTTGTGCAGGGTCACCTGGAGGCTGGGCGGTTCCTCGGGATCGCTCGCCCCGGGCCAGGCCCCGGGCATCGTGGTGGTCAGCCCCGCGGCCGTGCCGGACCGGCCGACGGTGATCCGCCCGGCCTGGAGGAGTTCCCCGAGGCGGGCCGCCGCGGCCTCCGGCGTCGCGTCGGCCGACAGGCCCCAGGCCCCCGCGGTGTCCGGCGCCACGGTCAGCAGCGCCTGCGCGAGCTGCGGGAAGCCGTTGAACCCGATCACCGGTGTCGGACCGGTGGGGACCAGCGGGAGCCCGGCGCTGAATGGCCGCCCGCCGTCCGGGAGCGGTTCCCGCCGCTCGGGCGGCGTGGCCGGCCGGGGATCGGCCTGCGTGACGCGCGGCCACACCGGCGCGTCGGGCAGGCGCGGTTCGACGGCTTCCGAGCCGAGGAACCGGACGCTCACCACCGCCGGGACCGAGATCCTGCGCCCCTGGGAACCGCGCATCATCCGGGCGAGCCGCTCGGCGAACCCGCCGCCGCCCCGCTCGGTGAGGGACACCCATCCGTTGTCCAGCACGCCGCCGAGCAGGTCCGGCGGCCAGTCCCAGACCAGTTCGGAGCGGACGTCGCCGGTGAGCTCGTAGACGATGTCGTCGAAGTCGGCGGCGTTGCCGGACTTCGTCCAGTGCCGGTCGTCGGCGACGAAGTCGCTGCGCGAGCTGCTGCCCCGGACGGTGGAGGCGGACAGCACCGGGCCGGTCCGGTCCGTGTGCCCCGGGCCGTCGCCCGGGCGCGCGTAGCGGGAGACCGGGGCCGCCGTCACCTGCCACGTCCGGGTGACCCCCTGGGACGCGGAGCGGCCCTGCGGCGCGTGGACGAGCACCGTCTCCACGGCGTTCTTCTCGCCCGCGGGGCGCCCGAGGAGCGCACGCCGGGCCGGGGCGTCCGCGACCGGCCGAGCCGCCAGGGTGACCTCCACCAGGCGGGCACCGCCCGTGGCGGCGTACCGGAACCACAGCCGGACCGTGCCGCGACCGGGCAGCGCGCGCAGCGCGGGCGGTGCGGTCAGGTCGGCGAGGCGGGTGGCCACCCCCGGCAGGTACGCGGCGTGCCCCGGACGCGTCACGCCGGGCGCCACCCGCTCCACCTGTTCCAGCAGCTCGCGGTGCAGCCGGCCGCGGACCTCGCCCCGCCGCACCTGGTCGTCGACCTGGGTGACGGACAGGACGCTGCCGGTGCCGATCTCACCGGTGCGCACGAAGTGGTCCGGCGGCGGCAGCGTGGCGGGCTCCCGCACCGGCCGGGGCAGGCCGGGCACACCGGTGAACCAGCCTGAATAGCGGGCGAGTTGGCCGGCGGCCATGGTGAACTGAACGGCGCCGGGCAGGTCGAGGGCGACGGTGACGCCGGCCCGGCTGCCCAGGCCGACGAGGTTGCCGAGGAAGTTCCGGGTGCCCCGGCGCAGCGTCACCAGCAGGGTGGCGTCGGCGGTGATCAGGTACTGGTCGGCGGCGTCCACCGGCGTCCGCACGACCGAGGTGACGGCGGAGTGCTCGATCGCGGTGTCGGTACGGCTGCTGCGCGAGACCCGCAGGCCCGGGTTGGCCTGCGACACCCGCTTCGGCGGGCGGCCGGCGGCCCCCTTGGGAGCCGGAGCCGCCTGGAGGGCGCTGACCGCTGCGCCGAACTGGTGGACCCTGGCGACGGCGCGCTGCCGGCCGGCCACGTCGGTCGCGTTCACGTCGCGCTGGCTGTGGCTGCGGAAGGAGCCGCTGAGCGCGGGGTCGTGCAGGTAGCCGGTGATCTCCAGGGAGAGTTCCCCGTCGGCTCCGAGGCCGGGCAGCACCAGACCTTCGATGACGTGGACGCCGCTGAAGATCTGCTGCGCGCGGGCGAGCAGGTTGGCGACCCGCAGGTGCTGGTTCAGCACCTCGGCGGCGAAAGCGCCCTGGTCCTCGGCGGCGGGGCCGGCCAGGTACTCGCCCACCCAGGCCCCCGGTGCGGTCACCAGCTCGGGCACCCGGTTGCCGAACGTCTGCAGCCCTCGGCCCAGAGGCCCTGGCACGCCGGAAGCCGCGCGGCCGGGGTGGGTGCCGGTGACGAGCTGCCGGAACGCCTCCCGCAGCGCGGCGCCGGCGCGGAAGACGTCCACCACCGCGTCGTCCGGCAGCCGGAGCAGCCCCGGCAGCGGCGCTCCGGCGGGGTCCGTGAGGCCGAGCCGCACGGCGTCGTCCTCCGGTCCCCCGCCGGTGCGGGGAGCGCGGATGACGTCGCGGGCCGGGGCGGGCAGGATCCGGCCCTGTACCGGGACCGTGCGCTGGTGCGGCACGGCCAGCGTGACGTGTCCGGCGACGGTCGTCGGCGCCGCCCGGGCGACCGGCCGGCCCAGCGGGTCGGCCGGGGCGAGCAGCGCGTGTCCGGCCGCTCCGGCCCCGGGGTCGGACGCCGGGTCGGACGCCGGGTCGGCGAACCGCACCAGCGGCTCCGGCGCGCTGCCCTCGTAGAGGTCCAGCGCGAACCGGGCCGGTACGGCGAAGAGTTCGGTGCCGCCGCTGGAGGTGATCGTGAGCTGGTCCGCCGCCTGCGCGGACCCGGCGGACGCGGCGCTGGAGTGCTGCGCGCCCCAGACGTACTCGCCGGTGGTGTCCAGGCCCCATCGGCCCTGCGCGAGCGGCCACCGCGGGCCGCCCCCGCCGCCCAGCGTCCCGCCCGCCTGGTTGCCGCGCTGCCGGGTGCCCTTCGCCTCGTGGGACGTGTTTCCCTGGGTCTGCACGTCCGGCAGCCGCCGGGTGTGCACGGAGGCCGGCGCGCCGACCTCACCCGGGCGCGGGACCCGGTCCCGGGCGGCGGTGAAGCGCAGTTGGACGCGGCGGCTGCCGCTCACCGTGCCGGGCCGCTCGAACCAGACGGCCCGCCCGCCCTCGACGGCGTCCGGCAGCGCGGCGGCCAGCCCCACCCCGGAACGCAGTTGCTCGAACCGCCGCAGGTTCGCCAACTGGGCCTGCGCCCGGGCCTCGTTCCACTCGAACCGGCTGTGCTCGTGCGGCGGCAGGATCCCCTCCCGGCGCAGCCACTCCTCCGCCCGCTCGAACATGCGGTCCGCACCCAGGACGGCGAGGGGCACGGCGGAGAAGCCGATGCCTTCGAGGTGTTCCAGGTGTCCGGGCAGCCCGCGCAGCTCCTCCGGCGTGGGTGCGTGGCCGATGCCGCGCGGCAGCAGCCGCAGCTGGAGGCCCTCCGGCCACGGACCGAAGGAGCTGGTGATCTCGCCGCCGCCCGCTCGCACGAGCGTGACCCGGTAGGAGACGTCCGACGGGACGTGCAGGTGGCTGCTGTCCGTGTAGAGGGAGTGCATCATCGACGCCTTGTTGCCGACGTTCAGCGCGTCGCTGGACTGCCAGGACACGCCCGCCTTGCCGAAGACGGCGCCGTTGATCCGGCGGGCGGCGGACGGGTGGCCGATGGCGTGATCGGGGGTGAACGTCGGCCCGCCGCTACCGTCGAGCCCGACGCCGCTGGTGAGCCGCACCGAGCGGTCCACGCCGGAGGTGTGGGTGAACCAGGTCTCCAGCCTGAACTGGCCGTGCGGGGTCTGCGCGTTCGGGCTCCCCGGGCGCACGGTGGCGACGAGCCGGAGCATGCCGATCGTGTTGCCGCTGCCGTCCGTCAGCAGCGGCGAGTACACGCCGCGGTCCCGCTGCATCGGGAAGGTGTTGCGCAGCATCCCGTCGGAGAGGAAGTCCTCCAGTTCGCTCCGGGAGCCCTCGCTCAGGCTCCGCAGCGCGGCGAAGCCGGCGTCGGCGAGCAACTCGTCCAGCAGCCTGCCCGGTTCGGCCATGGCGTCCACGCCCCACAGGGGGAGGTCGTCCAGCCCGGCCGGCTCCGGGAACGGGCCGAGCGCGCCGCCGTGGTCGAAGGCCCGGTACTCGGAGAACCAGACGGTCAGCGGCCCGTGGTCCTGCTCCGCGCTCCAGCGGTCCACCGGCGCGTTCCGGTCGGTGTCCACCCGCACCTGCCACCGGCCGCTGAACTCGACGAGGTGCGCGGGATCGTTGGCGCGCTGCATGGACGTGACCGTGACGCCCTCGCTGACCGTCGCGGACTGCGTGAGCTGATTGTGCGTCAGGGTCAGTGTGAGCGCGCCGTCGAACCAGCGCAGCGGCCCGGCGGGACCGTTGTAGACCGCGGTCCACGGGATCGGGATGGTCCGCATGGTGCCGGAACTCTCGGCCGCGGAGGACGACTGGCTGCCCTCGCTCTGCCGCTCCAGTTTCGTGGCGCGCGCCACCTCGCCCAGGGTTCCCTGGTGCGCGGCCGGGCGCGGATCGGTCAGGCGCAGCCGGACGTCCACGGTGCGCTCCGTACCGTCCACGGTGAGCGTGACGCGATGCCCGTTCGCGCTGCGCACGTACGGCAGGTGCAGCGCGATCTCCTGGGAGCCGAGCTGCTCGGCGAGCTGTCGGCGCGCCGCCGCCTCGGCAGGGCCCGGCGTCACGCCGAGGGCGGTCAGCACCTGCTGGTGCAGCGCGCCGAGCGTGTCCTCGGGAACCGGCTCGTGGGACACGAGCCCGACCAGGCCGTCGTGCCGGGAGCCGTAGTCGCGGACGTAGGGGGACAGGGCCCGGGGCGGGGTGGCGGGGCTCTCGTCGGACACGGCGGCTTCTCCGGACCCGGACCCGGAGCCGGAGCCATCACCGCTGCCGGAGCCGTCACCGCTGCCGCCTGCTGCTGCGGCGCCTCGGGAGCTGCCTTCGCCGGGATCGTGGGGGGCGGGCAGGGGTGCCGGGACTGCGGCGGGCGGCGAGGTCTCCGGTGCGGGAGGCGGGTTCTCGGTCACGGAGGTGGCCGCACTGGGCTTCGCCGGCCGGGGGTCGGGGTCGAAGAAGACCACGGGCCGGGCCGGGCCGGAGGCTGCGGCCGGCCGGGCGGGGGGCGTGGCCACGGGCGACCCGGGGTCGCCACCGGCCCTTCCCGGAGCCGATGTCGCGGCGGAGGACGGGCTGCCCTCGGTGGGCCCGGCGGGCTCGGCGGTCTCGTCCGCGCGCTCCTTGCCGGCGCGCCGGGCCTGCTCGGCTACGGCTAGGGGTTCGGCTGCGGTTACGGGTTCGGTCGCCGCCCAGTGGGCGGTGTGCTGCTCGGGCCGCTCCTGCCGGAGCAGGACGACAGGGCGTCCGTCGGCGGGTCCGACCGTCCAGGGGACGCCGTCCGGGGACAGCACGGTGATCCGCAGCCCCAGCAGGGGCGCCGCGACCGCGAGGGTCAGCCAGTCCGACGAGGCGGGGCCGGCACCGGTCCGCAGAGCCCGGACGATCTCGTCCGTGCTGCCCCCGGCGGCCGTCCCGGGCAGCAGCGGTGCGCCGTCCGGCCCGTCCGCCGCCGTCCCCGGGGACAGCAACCTGCGCTCGGCGGGCGCCCTGCCGAGGTCGGCCGCGAGCGCGTCGGCGAGGCGGGCGCGCAGTTCCCCCGGGGCGGCCGGCCGGCCGAGACCGGCCAGCCGCCCGCTCTCCCCCGGCGCGACGGCGGTCAGCGCGTGCACCAGCGCGTCTCCGAGGGCGGGGACGTGGAGCGGAGCCAGTCCGCGCTCGGTGAGCCAGGCCTGCGCCCCGGTCGCCTCGCTCGCGTGCCGGTCGCGAAGCCGATCGAGGTCGGCGGGCTGCTCGGGGGTGGCGGGCGGCTCCGGGGTGGCGGGGGCGATGGTCTGCACCTGGCTGCCGCCACCGCCGGGCCCGGGCGGCGGCGGCAGGGGAACCGGGTCGCTCCGCACCGCCCCCGCGATAGCGGAGTGCACTGGGAGAGCGGAGTGCACCGGGAGATCGGAGTGCACCGGGAGGGCCACCGGCGCCAGGACGTGCGGCTGCGGCCGGTGGGCGTTCTCGACGTGGTCCCAGAAGGCCCGGTAGCCGTCGTACAGCTCGTTCTCCGCCTGGGTGCGCCGCACCGGATTCGCCGCGACGACAGCGGCGTCCTGCGGATCGGTGCCGTACAGCCGCTCCAGGATCGGCAGCAGGGCGGGCTCGTGATGCCGCACCCAGTCCGGGCCGTTGTTCCGCGGCCGGCCCGTGTAGGCGTCCGTCCCGGCGTTCGTACCGAGGTAGGCGTTGGACGCCTGGGCGAAGTACTCGAACTCGTTGGTGGACGAGTAGTTGCGCGTCGGCCGGCCGGCCGTGTCGTACAGCGGTCCGTCCGGCCATGACGCGGCGTCCCCCAGGGACAGCTTCTGCCGGAACGCGTCGGTGATGACCTGCCGGTCCGCGGCGGACAACGCCTCGGTGTGGATCGTGTGCGCGAGCTCGTGCGTCGTCGTGGAGTAGCCGTCCGGGTAGAAGCCGCCGGGCAGCCGGGTGAGCTCCCCGAGGAGGTTCTCCTCCGTCACGGCCGCGATCAGGCCGCCCGCTCCGCGCACGCCGTCCCACGTCCGGGCGTCGGACCCGCCGACCCGGCGGCCCGCCAGGTCGCGGAAGGCGTCCAGCGAGGTCATCGCCTCGTTCTTGGGAACGACGACCACGCGTGCGCCGCGGTCCAGCAGCCGCGCCGCGACCTCGGGGTCGCGCAGCATGCGCGCCAGCTGCCGCTGTACCTCGTGCCGGGCCGACACCGGCTGATCCACCCCTGGCGACATCCGCGTCATCAGCTGCGCGACCGTCGCCGCGAAGTCCGACGGGGACAGCGCCGCCCGCAGCGCACCCACCAGCGCGGGATCCGCCGCCAGCGACTCGAGTTCGCCGGCCGACAGCGACGCCAGCTCCGCCGCCCGGTCGTCCGCCGACAGCTGCGGCAGGCGTGACCGCGGATCCTCGACGCCGGCCGGGCGCGGGGCGCGGCCGGGAGCAGGCGTGGCCCGGATCCGCGCCGAGGACGGGACCGGCCCGTCGGGGGCCGGGGCCGGCTCGGCGGCACTGTGTCCGCCCGCGACCGGCGGGGGCAGCACCGTGGTCAGGGACCGGGTGTGCCGAGCAAGTACTTCGGCCATCTGCGGTACGGAGAAAGAGCCCTGGAAGAGCCTCGCCAGGTCGGTGGTGACCACGGGCGCGAACCCCTGCTCCAACAGCAGCTTGTGCAGCAGCAGATGGACGTTGACCCGCCGGTTGGCGTCCTGGAACGGGTGAATGATCTGAAGGGCGCGGACGGTTCTGGCGATCGCGGAGAGCCGCCCGCGTTCGTCCGTCGAGCGTGCGACTTCGTCGTAGTACCGGTCGAACGCCTGATCCACCAGGACCGCTGCCTCACCGGCCCGGTAGTTGGTCTGCAGCAGCGCCTGTCCGGGCTTCGAGAACCGGTCCAGCGCCGTGATCGGGCGGACGTCCGTCGTCCCCGCCCAGTCATGCGTCGACAGGTCCAGCACGAGCCGCCGCCCGCCGATCGTCTCCTCCAGGACGTCTGCGCTGAGATCCGTGTTGCGCAGCGGGAAACTCGTCGGTTGTCCGCCCGACCAGCCCGGCTTCTTGTCCAGGTACCGGATCACCAGACTGTGCAGCCTCAGATACAGCCCCGAGTTCATCCGGTGCCCCACCCCGCCGGAGGAGTCCATCGCCTCCCGGTAGGCATCGACCATTCCCTGCCGGAATCCCGGCGACTGCTCGAACTCGTAGATGCCGCCGGGATCCTGGGAATGGAACTCAAGGGCCCGCGCGTGGTCCCGCGGATCGATGAAGAGTCGCCACCAGTCGTCCTCGGGCATCACCGAGGACAGCCGCAGCGACCGCGCACCGGGAGGCGGCACGGTGCCTTCGAAGGTCACCTCGTCCGGCAGCGTCACCCCACCCGACGCCGAGGGCCCCGTCACCGACGCGTCCACCGGTGCCGTGGACGCCGCACGGGCCGGCCCCGGTGCCGCGCGCCCTCCCTGCCTCAAGCCGATCGCGAACAGGCCGTCGTCAGAGTCGGCATCCGAATCGCTCGCCGGACTCGAACCCGCCTCCGGCCTCGGCCGCAGACCGACCGCGAACAGGCCGTCATCCGATTCGACGTCCGATCCGGCGTCCGATTTCCCGGACGGACTCGACGGAGCGTCCCGCCGAGTCCCCAGTGGCACCGCGAACAGGCCGTCGTCGGAATCCGACCCGCTCCCCTCGCCCCGGGACGGCGAGCGACCGGCGAGCGGGTCGGTGGGCGCATCCGTGCCCGGCGGCGGCGCCAGGTGGGTGGTCCGCGGAACCGGCGCCGGTGCCTGCTCGGCGGGGGGCGGGACGATCGGCCGCGGGCCCTGGACGAGGGAGCCCAGCAGGGCCGTGGCGGGCAGGTGTCCGCCGCGCAGGTACTCGGCCGCGACCAGGTCGACGACCTCCTCCGCCCGTGGCACCACGCCCAGTGGGTTCTGACCGGGCGCCACCTGACCGATCCGGCCCAGCACCGCGCCCGAGGCCCACTGCACGGCCGCGTCGCGCCGCTCCTGCGGCACCGCCGGGTCGCCGAGCCGCGCCCGCGCCGTGTCGACGTCGAACCGTGCCGCCCCCGGATGCTGCGCAGCGGGTGCGCCTGTGGAGGCGGTGCGGTCTACCGCCGGCGCGCCACCGGACCTGGGCACCGACGAGGTGGTCCCTGCCCCGGGCCGCGTCCCGGAGACCGGGCGGCCCGGGGCGGTGCCCGGGAGGCCCGAGGCGAGGTCCGGGGCGGTGCCCGGCTGCTCGGCCGGGTGTCCCTCCGCGGCCGGGAGGCCGCTCTGCGGGACGGGGGCAGCTGCCGCAGCTCCACCGCGCGGGCCGTCACCCGGTGCCGACGGCTCCGGCCGGATGGGCTGCGCCGGGGCCGGACGCGCCGCGCCGTCTTCCCCAGGCGCGCCCTCGGGCCCGGCCGGGCCGGCGGACGTGGGACGGTCCGCACCGGAGGGCGTGGGACGGTCCGGGCCGGAGGACGTGGGACGGGCCGGTTCCGAACCGGACGTGCTCCGGCCGGACTTCGGCTCGGCGGCCGCGGCTGGACGCGAGGTGTCGGACGTGGACGGGTGGCCGTCGTCCCCACTGCCTCGGGTGCCCGCCCCGGCACCGGGACGGGAGGCGGGGGCGGGCGTCTCGACGTAGGTGGCGCTGCCGCTGCCCTGGTTGGAGCGGAGGCTCCCACCACCCTCCCCAGGCCCGCGGCCACCGCCGACCGGGCCGCCGGCGATGTCGCCGAGGGTGGCGGGACGGTCGTACCCGGCTCCCGAACGCGTCGGGATCCCGGGGCCGCCGACGCCGGCGGTCCCTTCCCCAGGACCGTTCCCGCGGCCCGAGCCGGGCTGCGCGGTGCCGTGCGGGTCGTTCTGCGGTCCGCCGAGCTGCCGCCCGGGGGCCGCGAACGGGTCCGAGGCCGTCGCGGAGCTGGACGTCGGTGAGTTGGAGGCCGGGCTGCCGCCGCTCTCACCCGGCGTGTTCACCGGCTCGGGGGTGCCGTGCGGGTTCTCCTGCGGTCCACCCAACCGGCGCCCCGGCCCCGCGAACGGATCCGACCCACTCGGAGCACCCGACTTCGGGCCCCCCTCCGCAGCCGCCGACGTCGGCTCCGGCGTCCCATGCGGATTCGCCGGCGCACCACCCAACCGCCGACCGGAACCCGCGAACGCATCCGACCCACCCGGCTCGCCCCCAGCCAGGCGCTGCCCGCCACCACCCGACGTCGGCTCCGGCGTCCCATGCGGATTCGCTGGCACACCGCCCAACCGCTGGCCGGAACCCGCGAACGGATCCGACCCACCCGGAGCACCCGACTTCGGACTCTCCTCCGCGGCCGCCGACGCCGGCTCCGGGGTCCCATGCGGGTTCCCCGGCACACCACCCAACCGCCGACCCGCACCCCCGAACGGATCCGACCCACCCGCACCACCCGACTTCGGTCCGCCCTCCGCAGCCACCGACGCCGGCTCCGGCATCCCATGCGGATTCCCCGGCACACCACCCAACCGCCGACCCGAACCCGCGAACGCATCCGACCCACCCGCACCCGCCGGAGATCCGGCGGGACGCTGCGCGGCACTCGCGCCCGGCTCGGCGGTGCTGGGCGCCGAGGCGCCGCCGGTCTCGCCGGCGGCGGGGCCGGCACTCGGCTTGGCGGCCGGCGTCCTGGCCGGGGCGGTCGCCGGGGTGCCCGGCGCGGATGTGCCGGCGGCGGAACCCTCGCTCCTCGCGCCGGGGTTGGGCATGCCGACGTCACCGGCGCGGCCCGCGCCCGGTCCGCTGCTGGTGGGGTGCGCCTCGCCTGCGGACGCGCTGCCGCCCCTGGGGGTGAGCGGACCGGGCACGAGAGCACCGTCCCCCTTGCCCAGCGCGCCGGGGGTGGGCGCCGCGTGCTCGCCGCCGGGCAGCTGCGGCGGCGGGGTGACGCGGGCGCCGCCGCCGCTCGCCGTGGGGGTGGCGCCGTGGCCGATGGCCGGCTCCCCGTGCGGAACGGGCGTGGCGGCGGCCCCCTCGGGGACGGGGGTCGGGTTGGCCGAACCCGGCTTGCCGCGGAAACCGGAGAAGGCACCGAAGCCGCCGCCCAGGATCGCGCCCAGGCCCATGCTCCAGGCCTCGGCGCCCCAGTCGACGTTGTAGTCGGTGCCCGCGATGGCGGCGCCCGCCTCCCCGACGGCGATGTCGATGCCGAGGTTCAGCGCGGCACCGGTCACGGCGCCGCCGAGGCCGGCGGCGATCGTGGTGCCGACGGTGCCGAGGCGGGCGGCCATCTGGGCGAGCACCGGGATCAGCCGGCTCAGCAGTGAGCTGATCATCGACAACAGGCTGCCGAGCAGCGGCCCGACGAACAGGAACGCCAGGCCGATGATGGCGCCGAGGATGTCCGCCCACATCGAGGCGTTGATCTTCTTCGCGTACTCGTCGGCGGCCTTGTGCAGCTCCTCCGCGTAGCGCTGGATGGTCTGGCCGATCGTCCAGGCGGTCTGGGCGGCGTCGTCGATGGTCCCGCCGAGCGCCTCGTCCCATGCCCGGTGCGCCTGGACGCCCGCGGCTCCGGTCATGCCGAGGCCGCCCAGGTGGCCGCCGACGGCGACCCTGCGGGCGTGCAGCTCGTCGCCGAGCCGGATCCAGGCGTTGCCCAGCTCGATGATGTCGTCGAGGTTGATGGTGTCGAGTACGGATTCCGCGGTTGCCATGATGTGGGCCGCCCTCCCTGGCGCTGTGCTGCTTAGGCTCGGGTGTCGGCGGTGTGGACGGGTACGAGGGCGTCCGGGGGCGCGTCGCGCTCGTCCAACGCGACCTGCACGAGCGTCGGTTCGGCGCTGCGCCGTACCAGCAGACCCCGGCCGGGCTTGCGCCGGCGGGCTCGCTGCTCGCCGATCAGGGCGCCTTCGCGGTGGTCGCCGGAGAGCAACAGGCCGTCGGTGCCGATCTCCTTGAGCTTGCTGAGCAGCGGGTCGCTCATCAGGGCGCGGCCGGCGCCACCGACACGGCGGGCCAGCACCAGGTGGAAGCCCAGCTCGTCGGCCTGCGGGATGAACTCGGCCAGGGCGGCGAGCGGGCCGTGCGCCATGCCGCCGGAGGCGAGGTCGTAGTCGTCGGCCACGACGTAGAGCTCCGGGCCCTGCCACCAGCCGCGCTCGGCGAGCTGGGCGGCGGTGAGGTCGGCCGGGGGGAACCGTGAGCGCAGGGTCTCGGCGAGGGCCTGCGCCTGTCCGGCCACCAGGCCGGCGTTGCCACCGCGGGCGCCCAGGTACTCCTCGGGCACCACGTCCAGCAGGCTGTGCCGGTAGTCGACGACCATGAACCGCACCTCGCGCGCGGAGTGCCGGGCGGCCAGGCCGCGCATCCAGCTGCGCAGGAAGGCCGTCTTGCCGGAGCCGGAGTCACCGAAGACGGTGAAGTGCGGGGCGCCGGACGTGAGATCGAGGCCGACGGTGCGCAGGTCGGACTCGCGCAGCCCGATGGGGACCTCGCGCTCGCCGATGCCCGGTCCGTGGCCCTCCCAGCGGGCGGTCGGGGACGGCTCGGCGGCGGCCGCCAGTTCGCGGACGGTGATCCGCTCCGGCAGCACGCGCAGCGCCGGGGCCGCCGCCTTCCGCCAGCTCTCGGCGATCCGGCGCACCAGGGCCTGCTCGGCGTCCGCGAGCCCTTCCATGCCGTCCAGGCCGTCCGCGCCATCCGCACGGTCCGCGCCGTCCGCGCCGTCCGCGCCGTCGAGCCGGGGCAGCGCGACCTGGTAGGTGAGCCCGGGCGAGGCGAGTCCGCGCCCGGGCAGGCTCTGCCCCAGTCCGCGGGCGGCCGGGCGGTTGATCTCGGACTCCGACGGGTCGTTGAGGCGCAGTTCGAGGCGGCCGGGGATGTTGTCGCGCAGGTTGACGCGGATCTCCGCCCAGCGGTTGGCGGTCAGCCACAGGTGGACGCCGACGCCGAGGCCGCGAGTGGCGATCTCGGTGAGGGTCTCCACCGCGGTGTCGTGCGCGGCGTGCAGGGCCGCCAGGTTGTCGACGGCGAGCACGATGTCCGCCGCGCGCACGCCTTCGGGCAGCTCGCCCCGGGCGCGCCGGGTGCGCAGGTCCGCGGCGGACCCGATCCGCAGGTCCCGGAACATCTCCTCGCGCGTGGTGACCAGGCGGCCGACCTCGGCCAGCACCCGGCCCACCCGTTCCTCGTCGCGGCGCCCGGCGACGCCGGCCACGTGCGGTGCGTCGGCCAGCCCGTCCAGCGAGCCACCGCCCATGTCGACGGCGTAGAACTGCACCTCGTCGGGGGTGTGGGTGAGCATGGCGCTGAGCATCGCGGTGCGCAGGAGGGTGGACTTGCCGCTCTGCGGCGCCCCGACCAGGGCCAGGTGCCCCTGCCGTCCGGCCAGGTCCAGCACCAGGGGGCGCTGCTCCTGGCGGGTGGGCACGTCCAGGACACCGACGGGGAACTTCAGCTCGCCCGCGAAGGGCCACTGGGCGCAGCGCAGGCCCAGGTCCGGGTCGGTCTCGGGCTCGCCGACCAGCGCGTCGAGCGGGAAGTGCGGCGGCAGCGGCGGCAGCCACACCTGGTGTCCCGGGGCGTCCTTGTTCAGCAGGCACTCGACGGCGATCCGGAGCTCGGTGGCGCCCGCGTCCGGGTCCCACTCCCAGCCGGCCGGCTCGCCCTCCTCGGGGCCGAGTGGGGCGAGGTCGCCGTACACGGCGTAGGGCACCGGTTCCACGGCGGCACCCGGCCCCGCGGCGTCATGCCCGCGGTAGGGCGCCGAGACGTGGGCGACGCGGAAGCGCTCGTAGACCGACTCGTCCACCTTGAGGTAGGCGGACCCGGGGATGGCGGGCAGCGTGTAGGCGTCGGGGGTGCCGATGACCGCGCGCGACTCGGCGGCGCTGAAGGTGCGCAGGCAGATCCGGTAGGACAGGTGCGACTCCAGGCCGCGCAGCCGGCCCTCCTCCAGCCGCTGGGTGGCCAGCAGCAGGTGCATGCCCAGGGAGCGGCCGACCCGGCCGATCTGCACGAACAGGTCGATGAAGTCGGGTCGCTGGGAGAGGAGTTCGCCGAACTCGTCGACGACGATCAACAGGTAGGGCAGCGGCTCCAGCGCCTTGCCGTGCACATCGGTGCCCCCGGCGCTCTGGCGCAGCTGGTACTCGCGCACCGAGTCGACGTTGCCGGCCTCGCGCAGCATCCGCTGGCGGCGCTGCTGTTCGCCCTGGAGGGCCTGCCGCACCCGGTCGACCAGTGCGAGGTCGTCCGCGAGGTTGGTGATCAGGCCGGAGACGTGCGGCAGTTCGGTGACGCCCGCGAAGGTGGCGCCGCCCTTGAAGTCGACCAGGACGAAGGCCAGGTGCTCGGGCGCGTGCACCATGGCCAGGCCGGTGACCAGGGTGCGCAGCAGTTCGCTCTTGCCGGAGCCGGTCGCACCGACGACCAGGCCGTGCGGGCCGATGCCGCCCTGCGCCGACTCCTTGAGGTCCAGGCAGAGCGGTTCGCCGGTGCCGGTCACCCCGATCGGGACGCTCAGCAGGTCCTTCTGGTCCGGGGCGCGCCGGGAGGAGGCCGGGTCGAAGGCCGCGATGTCGGGGAAACCGAGCATGCCGGCGAGGGAGACGTGCTCGGAGAGCACCTGGTCACGCTCCCCGGACAGGCGCAGCGGGGCCAGCGCGCGGGCGGCGGCCTCCCGGACGGCGGGCTCCGTCTCGTCGGCGACGGCCTTGTCGACCGGCGCGTGCAGTTCGGGCGTGCGGCCTTCCAGGACGAGGCCGCCGCGCGCGTCAACGCGGGCGCGCACGTCCACCCGGCCCGGTTCGGAGCCCTCCTCCTCGACCAGGCACACCACGTGCAGTCCGAGGTCCGGCCCGGCCTCGGTGAGCAGCTCGGCCAGCAGCGCCGAACGGGTCCAGGGCGCCTGGGGGTCGTAGTGGTCGAGGAAGACGACCAGGTGACGACGCGAGCCGCCGCCGCGCTGGGTGACCATGCGGATGCCGTGCTCGGCACGCGCGGCGAGGGCTTGGTCCAGCGTGCTCCGCAGGTGGTCCTGGAGCCCGGCCAGGTCGTCGGCCAGCAGCGGGACGAGCTCCTGCTCGCGCCGCTGCACCTCCTGCTCCGGCTGCTGGGCGTGCGGCAGCCACTTCACCCAGTCCCAGGCGCAGTCGCCGCCGGTGACCACGGCGACGCGCACGTCGTCCGGTGCGTGCAGCACCGACAGCTGGAGCAGCAGCGATTGGGCCGCCTCGCGGGTGCGCCGGCGCGGGCCCAGCAGGCTGACGACCCCGGCGCCGCACAGGTCCAGCCACGCGGCCTGGCCCTCGACGGTGCCGTGGGTGCGGACGAGTTCGGCCGCGGCGTGCTGCGAGCGGGTGTCCACCTCGGCGGTCGGGTCGTTCCGGACCGGCAGCCGCAGCCCGTGCGCGGACGGCACCGCACCGGTGCCCAGGCGCAGGTGCAGGAAGTCCGGGTCACCGGGACGCCGTTCCCACACCCGGCGGCGACGGGTGGCGATGGCCAGCAGCCGGTCGGGGTGCGGGTGGCGCCAGGCGTCCGCCGCGCGCTGGGCGGCGCCGTCGCGCAGCGTCTGCTTGCGGACGCCTGCCAGGTACTCCGAGTAGCGCTCGCGCTGCCGGTACTGGTTGCGCCGCCGGCTGCCGCGCAGCTGCATGCGCACGCCGATGGTGATGCCGAACGACACCACGGCGAAGGCGATGCCGAACAGGGTCATCCACGCCTTGCCGTAGGCGACCATGTAGGCGGCCATGCCGACGCTGGACAACAGCGGCAGCAGGAGCGTCAACAGGCCTGCCACTCCTTGCTGTTGTGGACGTTGCGGCGGGTTGGCCAAGGTCGTCCTGCCCTCCGGCACCGGCGGGGGCGTCATGCGGACGGGGCGGTGGAACGGTATGCGACTCACGGGGGCTGCCTACTGACGGGGCTGACGGGCGGACGGGGCGGGCGGCGCAGACGGACAGCGCGGGCGGACGGCGCGGGTGGCGGTCAGTGGGGGAAGGTCATGGTGACCGCCGTCTTGTCGGTGTCGGTGACCTCCTCGGGCGGGGTGTCCTTGGGCGGATCGCCCTCGCCGCCGCCCGAGGAAAGGGCGTTGCGGAAGTCCGAGAACAGCTTGGCGACGCCGTCCTCGGCCGTGGTGAAGTTGCCGGAGGCCATGCCGACGCCGTCGGCGAGCGTGGGCAGGACGCCCTTGCCCGGGTCCGCCTGGGTGCCGAACAGTTCGGTGGTCACCCGCAGCCAGTCCTGGGCCACCTCGTCCGCCGCCGAGGCGGCCTGGCCCTGCCAGGAGACCCGCAGCCCGCCGAGCGTGGTGCCGATGCGTTCGAGGCTCGCGGAGAGCTCCTGCGCAAGGCTGGTCAGCTGGGTGGCGGTGGTGTGCATCCCGCTCGGGGAGACGTCGATGACGGAGACGTCGTAGTCGGCCTGGCCGCTGTCAGCCATGACGCACCTTTCTCGGAAGTCCCGCGAGGACGCGGGGTGTTGTCGCGGACCACGAGGCTCCGCGGGCGGACTGACAATTCCTCACATAAGTGATAAACCTGGCAGGGGTTCCGTGGGGCGGCCGCCCCCCGCCCATCGCCCCGCCCACCGCCCCGCCCGGCCGGCGGACCACCGGGCCGGCGCGAGCATTCCGAGGGAGACACCGTGACCGACCCGATCACGTCGCAGTACGACACGACGCCGCTGCCCGCCGACCAGGGGGGCAATGACCGGGGGGGCGATGACAAGCCCGGGCCGGACCGCGGCAAGGACCTCGGCGCCCTGGTGCCGACCGACCGGGTCGCCTGGGGCGAGCCGCCGTCCTTCAACGACGACCCGAAGGACATCCAGTCCGGCGGCGGCGGCCAGAGCAGCGCCGCCGACCCGTCCGGGGACCTGCGGATCGACCTGAGCGCCATGCGCACCACGGAGAGGTCGATGCTCGCCGAGAGCCGCGCCGCCGTGGCCGCCTACGAGGGGGTCCGCGCCGAGGTCATGGCGAAGAAGGACACCGTCTTCGGCCAGGGCGCGAAGTCGCAGGGCCACTACTCGAACCAGCAGAACCACGACGGCTACGTCTGGGTTGCCGGCAAGGACAACCCGTTCGCACCGGCCGGGGCGCAGTTCGCCGCCGACATGAACCCGGCGATGGAGCGGGCGCTGCTCCAGGTGGGCATGGCGCTGGAAAAGCTGGGCGAGTACATCGCACTGATCAACCACTCCGGCCAGGTCTACGCGCACACCGACCGGATGTCCCGCTTCCCGGACCCGCCCGCCGCGCGCTGAACCGTCCGCCGCGGTTCCCGCCTCAGGCATGCCGCTGCCCATCGCTGAGATTGCCGACGTTGGCGGTCTCGGCGTTGTGGTAGTTCCGGTAGCTGGTGGTCATCCGCGAGACGATGTCCTGGAGCAGGTGCTCCAGGTCGTGCTGCGCCGTCCGGAACCAGGCCCTGATCTCGTCGAACGTGGCGTAGGACGGGCTGGCCCAGTGGGTGCCGACCTCGTTCATCCTGGCATCGATCGAGGCCATGGTCGCGGAGATCGACGCGGCATCGCGTTTGACCGCGCCGATCGCGTCGTTCAGGGCCGCGAGGTCGGCGAGCCACTGCTCCGTGGTCGGTTGATCCGCCATCCGCGGGTCACCTGCCTTTCACCGGGTCCGAAGTCCAAATCCCGAGTCCGATCCCGCCGCGCGGTCGGCACGGTCGCCTTGTTCCGCGCCGCCGGCGGTCACCGCGCCTCCCCCAGCGGGAGGTCCGCGGGCAGCAGCGTGGTGAGCAGGACCGGATCCGCCGCGGCCAACTCCGCGGCGCTCAGGCCCAGCTCGGCCACCCGCTGGGCGTGCCGTTCCGTCATCAGCTGGAACACCTGCCGGGCGCTGCGCCCGTTGCCGAACTGCTCGCCGCGCGGCAGGGTCTCGAAGTGGCCGTGCAGTGCCTCGGCGGTCTCGGGCGCGAGGGTGTACTCATGGCTGTCGGCCTGGTGCCGCACGATGCGCACCAGTTCCGCCGAGGAGTAGTCCTCGAAGTGGAGGGTGCGGGTGAAGCGGGAGGCCAGGCCCGCGTTGGACTCCAGCAGCCGGCTCATCTCACCCGGGTAGCCCGCCACGATGACGACCACTTCGTCACGGTGGTCCTCCATCAGTTTCACCAGCGTCGAGACGGCCTCCGCGCCGAAGTCCGTCGGCTGTCCCTGCGGCACCAGCGCGTACGCCTCGTCGATGAAGAGCACCCCGCCCAGTGCGCGGCGGAAGACGGCGGTGGTCTTCGGTGCGGTGTGCCCGACGTACTCGCCGACCAGGTCGCCCCGGTCCGCCTCCACCAGGTGACCGCGGCCGAGCAGGCCGAGGGCGGCCAGGAAGCCGCCGTAGAGCCGGGCGACCGTGGTCTTGCCGGTGCCGGGGTTGCCGGCGAAGACCAGATGGCGGCTGAGCGGCGGCGGTGAGAGCCCCGCGTTCTGCCGGACCTTGACCATCTGCATCAGCTTCGTGAGGGTCAGCACGTCGCGCTTGACCCCGTCGAGACCGACGAGACGCTCCAACTCGGCATGCAGATCGGCAAGTTCGGCATCGGCTCGGTCGGCGTCGGCGCGGTCGGCATCGGTGGACCCGTTCCGATCGCGCGCACCGCCGCCGTCCGCCCCGCTGGCCGGACCCGCGGCGCGCGCGACGGCGGGCACGGCGGTCCGCCCCGCCCGTCCAGCAGCGGGCGCCAACGTGGGCAGCACCGGCTCGGACACGCCCTCCACGCGGCAGTCCTCGGCCGTCACCTCCGCCTCCTCGTCCCGCAGCAGGTCCTGCTCGGTCCCGTCCACGGTGCAGCGGCGCAGCAGGACGCGGGAGCGGGCTCCCGCGTAGATCGCGGGGAAACGGCTCCCGGTGAACCGGCAGTCCTCGTAACGGCCTTCGCCGCCCTCCTCGACGAACAGCCCGTTCTTGGCGGCCGACGCGACCGTGGTGCCGCGCATCCGGGGCCGGGCTCCGGCGCGGACGACGACGCCGCTGCCGGCCGGTTCGCGGATCGCGCCGCCGTCCACCACCGCCGTACTGCCCTCCTCCAGCAGGAGGCCGGCGGTGCCGCTGCCGGTGACCGTCACGTTCTCCAGCCGGGCGCCGGTGTCCCGGCCGATCCGCACCCCGGTCTCCGCGGTGCCGGTGATCTCGCAGTCGGCCAGCAGCGGACGGTGCGAGGTGCGCAGCCGTACGCCCTCCCGGGTGCCGCTGATCCGGCAGCCGCGCACCGCCGCGTCACCGCCCTCCACGCACACCCCGGCCAGCTCGGCGCCGGTCACCTCGCAGTCGTCCGCGAGCAGTTCGGCCCGCTCGGTCACCCGCATGCCGTACTCGGAGCTGTCGGCGACGGTGCAGCCGCGCACCCGCGCGCGGGCTCCGCCGCCCAGGTGCAGGGCGCTGTAGGCGGTGTCGCGCACGGTGCAGCCGACCAGCGACACCTCGGCCTCACCGACCGCGTACAGTCCGTTGGCGGCGGCGCGGGCGAAGGTGGAGTCGTGCGCGACGACCGTGCCCGAGCCGCTGACCACCAGCGCGGTGTCCTCGCAGTCGACCGCCCGCACCGTCGTCAGCTCCGCGGCGGCCCGATCGGTGACCAGCACCGCGGCGCCGGAGGTGTGGTGCACGTGGCAGTCGTCCAGCAGGACGGAGCTGCCGCCGTCCGCCAGCACTCCGGCCCCGGCGGTGCGGAAGATCTCGCAACCGCGCAGCCGCACGCCCTGGGTGCAAACACTCTCCCCCACCCGGTCCGTCTCCCGCGCCCGCCCACTCTCCCGCGCCGGGTCGCCGTCCGAGCCCGCGCGGCGGCCGGCCGTGCCACGCAGCCAGACGCCCTGGCCGCCGGTCTCGTGCAGCCGGCACTCGCGCAGCACCGCACCCGCGTGGCCCTCCGCGACGACCGCGGCAGCACCGCTGCCGCGGATCTCGCAGCGGGTCAGGGTCGCGTGGGCACCGGCGGTCAGGAAGACGCCGCGCCCGGTCACTCCGTCCAGCAGCGCGTCGGTCACCTCGGCCCGCGCCTCGTCGCCGACCGCCAGTCCGTCCCCGGCACAGCCGCCGACGGTCAGGCCCTCCAGCGTCGTGCGGCTGGTGCCCGTGAGCCACAGGGCCGCGCCCTCCGCCTGCCGCACTGAGCAGCCGGTCAGCAGCGGTGCCGCCGCTCCGGCGACCTCGACGCGGCCGCCGGTGATCTCGCAGTCCCGCAGCACCGGTTCGCCGCCGCGCAGCAGCACGGCCACCCCGCGGGGCTCGGTGGCGGACAGGACGAAGCCGCGCAGTTCGGCGCGGCCGGCGTGCACGGTCAGGGCCGGGCCCCGCGCGGCGACCAGCCGCACCTCGCCCTTGGCGACCAGGCTGACGTCCTTGTCGAGCACGACGCTCTCGGTGTAGGTGCCGGCCTGGACGGTGATCACGGCGCCCGGCCGGGCTCCCCGCACCGCCGCGCCGATAGTGCGGTGCGCCCCCCAACTGCCGGGCGCCACCCGCTGCGCGGCCGCCTTCACCGTGAGCCCCCGGCCGTGGCCCGGGCCGGCCCGCGGCGCCCGGTCACAGACTGCTCCCCAGGTTGGCCAGCCAGCCGAAGAGGCCGAAGACCCCGGCGGCCAGCGGCAGAGCGACGACCGCGAGGAAGGTGGCCACCGCCGACGGCCAGCTGGGGCGCTCCTGCTCGACGGGGCTCAGCGCGGCGCCGAAGGCGAGGAACAGACCGCAGGCGACCAAGACCAGCCCGGCTGCGAAGGCCGCGAGCGGACCGGCGGCGTGGGAGTGGCAGAGGTACTCGGGCAGCCGGATCGCCAGCGCCAGCAAACCGGCCACGCCGGCGGCCAGTTGCGGCAGCACGGCGGCCGTCACCCGCACCGAGCCCGCCTGGAGCAGCAGCCCGACGCCCACCACGGCGACCAGAGCGAGCGCGAACGCTCCACGGGAGGCGCTCAGGACCAGCAGCGCACCGGTGAGCACCGTCGCGGTCAGCACGCTGAGCAGGATGAGCAGCGCGTTGCTGCGGCGCACCACGGCGCCCACGTCCGCACTGTCCAGGGCCGGCGCGCCGGTGTCCGGTCCGGTGGGGACGAGCACCGCGATCTGGCCGGCCACCCGGGGCAGCAGGCCGCCCGCCAGATACAGCACCACGGCCAGCACGGCGGCCGAGCCGGTGCGGCCCGCGTGCAGCACGGTCAGCGGCACCACGCACAACGCCGATACCGCGGTGACCAGTTGGAGGACGACGGTGGAGGGCGCCGGCAGCGCCACCGTCCCGGCGAGCGAACCGAGCGCGGCAGTGACCGCGACCAGCACCGGGGTGGCCACCGGCCCGTGCAGCGGTGCGCCCAGTCCCGCGCAGGCCAGCAGCGGACAGGCCGTCAGCGCCAGGATCTGGCGGACACCGCCCGGCAGCGGCCAGTTCTTGCGGGTCGCGTACCGGGCGAGCAGCGCCGAGGCCAGCGCGGCGAACGCGAAGAGCGGCACGGCCGGCCCGGCCGTCCGGTGCACCCCGAGCCATCCCGCGGCGGCGACGGTCACCAGCAGGCCGGCCACCAGCACCATCTGCGCGCGGCGGCGGGCGCTCCACAGGGCACTGTCGGCACGCGCCGCGGTGACCTGTTCGTCCAGGTCGGTGACGGTCAACCCGCCCCACTCGCCGTCCCGGTGGTCGCGCAGGTAGAGCGTGGCACCGTCCACGATGCCCGCGCCGGCCAGCGAGTCGCCGAGTGCCAGGGGGGCGCCCCCGGACTCGGCCAGCGACCAGACGGGAGGCATCGCCTCGGACTCGGGCTGGCCGCACAGGGCGGCGAGTCGAGGGGCGTACTCGGCAATCGGTACCTGCGCCGGAAGCGCGAGGTCGACGCGCCTGCGTTCACCGACCACGGTGACCCGGCAGCGTTCATCGGGCACGAACGAATCCTTCGGTGGTGTAGGTCAGTCGGTGACGGTCAGTGCCGCCAGGTGGAGATGTTCGACCACTCGGCGTCGCTGTAGTTGTTCCAGTTCACGTGCATGGCCTGGGCGATGCGGCCGAGCACCCCGTCGGGCCCGAACAGGCCGTCGGCCGCCAGGTCCCACTCGTTCTGCATGTCCTGGTAGTAGGTGGCGGCCTGGCTCTCGCGCCAGGCATCCGCCAGCGGGGCCAGCTGGGACCTGAGGGCCTGGAGGTCGCCGGAGATCTTGCCGGCCCTGGCGTTCAGCCAGCCGCCCGCCGCGGCGAGCCCTTCGCCCACGTAGATCGGCGTGCTGTCGACATCGGCCATGAATCGCTCCTGGTGAGTGCGCCGCGATGGGCGGAGAAAGCAGAGAAAGAGGCTGCTGTCAGGAGAAGTCGGTGCCCGTCGGGAGCTTGGGCACGTCATCGCCGAGCGCGGCCAGGTTGTTGACGTTCTGCTGCTCGGAGTCCTTGTAGTTGACGTAGTTGCCCTGCAACCCCTTGGAGATGCCCTCCAGGGCGTCGTTCAGCATCCGCGCGTAGATGTCGTACTCGGCCATCAGCGTCTGGAACTGGTTGTGGGCGATGCCCTGCCAGCTCGCCTCCAGGCTGGTGACGTACGCCTTCAGCTCGCTCAACTCCCCGGAGATCTCGGCCGCCGTGGACGCGGTGTTGTTCGAGGCGTTGGCCAGGTACTCCGGGGTGACCCGGTAGGTCACGCCGCCGACACTCACAGAAGGCTGGTCAGCCATGGTGGGATCCGTCCCTCTCGCTGGACACCCGTGCAGTCAACACCGCCGTGACCCCGGAACGGGCGTCATGGACCCGGCTGAGCAGCGAATGAGCAGCTTCTGAACCACGGAAGGACGCGGAACGCCCACGGTACGACCGGCTGGGCAGGACAGCCGCTCGGGCAGGACGACCGGCTGAGCAGGACGACCGTCGAAAGTCGTTGCCGGCGGACGACCATCGGGGACGCCGCGTCCGTGGGGACCGCCCTACGCTTGCGGGCGATGAACGTGAAATCAGTGGGGGCCCTGATCGTGCGCCGTGCGCTGCCCGGACCCTGGACGAACCGGATGTGGTGGACCGAGGTGCTCGGTGCGCTGGCGCTCGGTGTGGCGACCCTCCTGGCGCTGATCGTCGGTGGGGCGTGGCTGGCGCAGGCCCTGGTCGCCGCCCTCGCCGCAGCGGGGCTGTACCTGCTGCGCCGCGGTCTGCCCGGCATGGTGCTGGTGATGTCGTCGGCCTGCGTCACCGTGGCCGGGGGATTCGCCCTGGTCCCGGTGTGTGCCGCATGGTCGGCGGGGCGTCTGCTGCGGCGGGGCCGGGGGTCGGTGGCCGCGTTCGCCGGGGCGTTCGTCGCCATGCTGGTCGTCCGGTGGTGGTGGCTGGGGGAGACGGGGCCGGCGAGCGACATCGTGCTGTTCGCCGTGACGCAGTACTTCGGGCTGGTGGCACTGCCGGCCCTGTTCGCGCGCCACCGGGCGCAACGCCGCTCGCTGCGGGACGTCTTCGAGGAACGGCACGATCAGTTGCAGCGCGAGCGCACCATGGTGGCCGGACAGGCCCGGCTGCGCGAGCGGCACCGGATCGCGCAGGACATGCACGACAGCCTCGGCCATCGGCTGACCCTGCTCGCGGTGCAGGCCGGGGCCCTGGAGACGGACCGCACGCTCGGCGGCGAGCACCGGGAGGCCGTCGACTCCGTGCGCCGCACGGCCGTGGCCGCTCTGGAGGAGCTGCGGCAGGTGGTCGGGGTGCTGCGCGAGGAGGGTGAGGCCGCGGCCACCGGCGGCGTCGCCGAGATCGAGGGTCTGGTGGGCGCCAGCCGGCAGGCAGGGGGCGAGGTGGTGCTCCGGCGCACCGGTGCGGTGCGCGACCTGGCCGCGGTGAGCGGACATGCCGCGTACCGCATCGTGCAGGAGGCGCTGACCAACACGCACAAGCACGCTCCCGGTGCGGCCGTCGAGGTGACGCTGCACTACGACCCGGACGCGCTGGTCGTCGAGGTGGTCAACACCGCACCGGACGGCGGGCCTTGTGCCGCGCCGGTCAGCGGCGGGCAGGGGCTGGCCGGACTGCGGGAGCGGGCCCGGCTGGCGGACGGGATGGTGCACGCCGGTCCGCTCCCGGACGGCGGCTTCCGGGTGGCGGGCGTGCTCCCCTACGAGGTGAGCTGCGGCCGGAAGGCCGGCGCGGGGGCGGACGACAACCCGGCCCTTGCCGGACCACCGTTGCCCGGGGACGCTCCGGCGGGCGCGCCGTCGCGGCGGCTGACGGCCTTCCCATGGCTGCTGCCCCTGACGGTCGCGGTCACCGTCGTCGCGCTCCTGATGGCGGCTCTGCTCCTGGCGGCCTGAGCCCGGTGCGGCTCCGGGCGGGGCGCATGCCAGAGTGATCGGGTGCCGCCGACCCGCACCACCCGCCGAAGGAGCCCCTTGGTGATCCGCGTCCTCATCGCCGACGACGAGCCGCTCATCCGGGTCGGCATCCGCACCATCCTCACCTCGGCGGACGACATCGAGGTGGTCGCCGAGGCGGCGGACGGCCGACAAGCGGTCGAACTGGCCCGGCGTCACCGGCCGGACGTGGCGCTGCTGGACATCCAGATGCCGCACGCCGACGGCCTCACCGCACTCGGCGAACTCCGGCAGGCCGCACCCACCACGCGCGCCCTGGTACTGACCACCTTCGGTCAGCGGGAGAACGTACTGCAGGCCGTGACCGCGGGCGGTGCCGGCTTCCTGCTGAAGGACACCGCTCCGAACGAGCTGATCCAGGCCGTCCGGGCCACCGCGGCCGGTCAGGCGTTCCTCTCCCCCAGCGCCGCCCGCCACGTCCTGGACACCCTCGCCGCCGACCGCGCCCCCGCCCGGCAGCTGGCGGCCTGCCGCAAGCTGGAGGGGCTGGGCGAACGCGAGCTGGAGGTCCTGCGGCTGCTCGGCGAAGGACTCTCCAACGCCGGACTGGGCGCCCGCCTGAGCATGAGCGAAGCCACGGTGAAGACCTACGTCAGCCGGATCCTCGCCAAGCTGGACTGCGACAACCGCGTCCAGGCCGCCCTGCTGGCCCGGGACGCCGGCCTGGACGCGGCCGGCACGGCGACGCCCAGCGGGCGTCCCCCGGAAAAGCGCGGACCGCACCGGTAGCCGCGCACCGCTGCTCGATGCGCTCGCTGAACCCGGTTGTCCGGACCGCGACCTGGTCCCGCTAATCAGGGATTTCCCGGCCGTCCCCTGAAAACTCTGCTCCCGCTCACTGTCCGCAGGCAGTTCCCGGGCCCCTCCCGGACCCGCACCGGGCCCGCGCGACCTCGGCCGACTCGTCCGTGCGGCCGTCGGCATACCGCTGCGGCAGCCTCCTGGCAAGCAGCGGCGCACGCGAACACGAGCGGTGACATCGGCGATGGCAGCGGCACTCGATCGGTGCGCGGTCAAGGTCGTTGTCGCCGGACGGAGGCCACTGCTAGCTTCCCACCTTGTCCGTGGCATGCAGACCGGTCGACAGAATCAACTGGTGCCGTGCTGCGGGCAGTTCCGCGTAGATACCGGCGGCCACCACCCCCATGCCGCCGGGCCTGTCGAACTCGAGAGGACTTCGCATGAACCACGGGACGACCTCCACCGTCCGCCGCAGCGCCGTACGGACCTCGGTGGCCGCCGCCCTCGGCGTCGCCTTGCTCGCCATCAGCCCGACGATCTCCTCGGCCGCCACCGGCGCACCGAGCGCGGCCGCGCACCGGCACGGCGTCCTGCCGACCGTCGCCAACGCCCATGCCGCCGGCCAGGCGCACCACGGCAGCAACACGCTGGCCTACGGCGGCGGCATCGACGGCATAGGCGTGATGAGCGGCCACCCGAAGGTGTACGTGGTCTTCTACGGTAACCAGTGGGGCTCCCAGGGCACCGACGCCAACGGCAACCTGACCTTCAGCAACGACCCGTCCAACGGCGCGCCGGTCGCCCAGAACATGTTCAAGGGCATCGGCACCGGCAGCGAGCAGTGGTCGGGCACCATGACCCAGTACTGCGACGGCCCGCTGGTTGCCACCAATGCCACCGCCTGCCCGTCGGTGGCCGCCCACGTGCCCTACCCGACCGGCGGGGTGCTGGCCGGCGTCTGGTACGACAACGCCGCAGCCTCGCCGGCGGCCGCCACCGGCCACCAGCTCGGCGTCGAGGCCGTCAACGCCGCCGCGCACTTCGGCAACACCACTGCGGCCGCCAACCGGTACGCGTACTACGTGATCGTCTCCCCCCACGGCACGAACCCGGACAACTACCAGGGTGCGTACTGCGCCTGGCACGACTACAACGGCGACTCCACCCTGACCGGTGGCGCCGTCACCTCCCCCTACGGCGACGTCGCCTTCAGCAACCAGCCGTACAACATGGACTCCGGGGCCGGCTGCGGCGTCAACTTCCTCAACTCCGGCAGCGCGGGCACCCTCGACGGCTGGACGATGACCCTCGGCCACGAGTACTCCGAGACCATCACCGACCAGAACCCGGCGGGCGGTTGGACCAACCACACCACCGGCTCGGAGAACGCCGACGAGTGCGCCTGGCTCAAGGGCGTGACCGGTGGCGCCGGCAACGTGAAGATGGGCAACGGCACCTACACCGAGCAGGGCAGTTGGTCCAACGACACCAACGCCTGCGCGCTGACCCACCCGACCGTCGGCTGACCCACCGGCCCCGACGCATCGCACCACCGTGATCGGCGTGCACCCCGACCCCGCACTGGCGAATCCCAGGGGCCGGGGCGCACGCGCGTCGCCTTCCAGCAGCTGGCCGATCACCGCCCAGGGACCGGAGGACTCCCCCGCCACTCCCAACGGATGCCGAGGCGGCTGGGGTCGAGATCCTGCCAGACACCACAGGCGCGGCTGTACTCGTCCAGGGCGACCACTCGCTCCACGGCCGGGTCCGTGCCGGGCGAGGTGAACTGCACACAGCGCGCGGGCAGAACCGGGCGGGTGAAGTCGACTTCGAGCACGTACTCCCGGACCGGGTTCCGCAGCCACACCTCCCAGTGCTGCTCCTGCGGGAAGGGGGCCGGGAAGTCGACCGCATGCTCGAGCACCACGGTGTCGCCGAGCCGCAGAGCATGCCCGAAGAGGAGTTCCGCGACGATGAACCCGGCACGGCGGTCGACGACCGTGCGGCCGATCGTGCAGCCGCGCAGCGGGCGAACGGCGATGGCACCGGCGGGCTCGGCGGTGTAGACCACAACAAGTCCGCGGGGTCCGTCCGCATTGGCACGCAGCACGGTGCGGCTCCACAGACTGCGGATTCGACGGTTACGGCCGATGCGCAGCCGGTTGTGCATCGACAGTCGCAGCAGCAGTTCATCGCTGTGCATGTCGAACGTGCGCAACGCTTCGAGAACTGACGTGGCATCCCCGAGGAACGCGGCACGCTCCAGCAACGGGCCCACCACGGCCCGGCGACCACGCCGCCTCGGTGGCCCCAGCAACGCGGCCAGCGCTCCGCTCTCCACCCCGAGGATCTCCTCCAGGACGGCTATCGCCTCCAGGGAGGCGGCGCTCTCGGGCTGGTGGCGCCCCGACTGCCAACTGCTCAAGCTGCCCAGACTCACCGGGGTGCCGCGCGAGCGAAGCCTGTAGCAGATCCGCTCCAGGCCCAGACCACTGGCCTGGATCGCGACCCGGAGCGCGGCGGGAAAGGGCCCCGCCGCCAGCAGACGGTCGAGTTCGGTGCGTGCTGAGACGGTATCGGGATTGGTTGAACCGGGTGCCACGCCAGGGACTCCCATCAACGATCGCAGCCGACAACAGGCTTGCGGGACTTGACGCCAAGGGAGCCTAACCGAGGTCGAGCGCATCGCGGCGGCCTCGGGAGTCGGGTCTTCTGCGTCGGTACCGCGCCGTGCCGTCGGCTTCCGGCGCCCCACATCCGCCGGCGCGCCCTCGACCACTGGGACACCAACCAGTAGAACCCGGACCCGCACCAGCAGCAGCCGGTCAGCGACCACAACCCTTCAGTTCATCACATCCGGTGTTCGAAAAGGCCTCACCCGCGAAAGTGGTGACGTGAGCATGGCCCAGTGGCTACCGTCTGCTCCGTCGTCAGAATCTTGTACCGGAGGGTGGGGAAGGCGCGTGCGCAGCAGAATCGATGCGGACCGGCGGCTGCTGGTCAGCGTGTTCGGGCCGCAGGAGGCCCGTGAAGCGGTACTCGGCGGGGCGCGGATCATCGACAGCGAGGACCCGCGCAGTGCGCTCGGCACGATCAAGCCCCGGCGCATCATGGACATCGCCGACGCCGTCCTGGCCACCCGCCGGGACCTGCCCGTGCAGTTGAGCACCAACATCGGCGAGGACCAGCTCCTCTACCGGCGCGCCGCGGGCGGGCTGGCGATCGGCAAGTCCCCGTACGAGATGGTCGGCAAGGCCGCCCAGGCGGCGCTGGGCGTGGCGGTGTCGATGGGCACCGCCGTCCACCCGTGCCCGATCGTGAAGGTCGGCCTCGACGGCATGGATGTCGGCCGACTCACCGACGTGCTGGGCGAGATCACCGCCACGCTGCGGCGCGCCAACGGGCTCGGGCGCACCCGCGTCATGTCCGTGCTGTTCGCCCAGGACCTGGACCTGTGGGACGCCCGCAAGACCCTGCCCCAGGTGCGCCGCGCCCTGGTCGGCCTGCGCGAGTACGACCCGGCCGCGCGCGACGCACCGGGTGCCTTCGACCTGGCGGAGCACGCGGACGCCCTGCTCGGCGACGACGGACGCCAGCTCTTCCCCGACCGGCGTCCCGACGAGGCCGAGCTGAAGGCCTGCGGCGCCCTGCCGCCCGCGGCCCGCGGCACCCACGTCACCGTCAACGAGCCCTTCCCGCACGCCGATTACGGCCTGACCAGCCGCCGCCGCACCGACACCGAGGCGATCCGCGCCATGGTCGAGGCCAGCGCCGCCGCCGGGGCGGACGCCATCATGATCGACACCAGCATCCTGCTGAAGGTCGCCCGCATCGGCCTGATCTCCACCGCGGGCAGCGACGAACTCGTCGATCTGGACGCCCACGACACCGACGCCCACGGCCTGCCCCGCACCGGCATCCTGTCCCTGGCGGAGATCCGCTTCTTCGTCGACCTGTGCCACGCCCGAGGCCTGGAGGCCAACCTCGCCGGCTCCGTCCAGAGCCACCAGGCCCAGCAGATCTGGCGCCTGGTCCCGGACCTCGACCAGCTCTCCGCCCGCGGCGGCGTCGTCGCCCTCGCCCACGACCCCCTTTACGGCACCGGCGCCGCCACCCGCCACGACCGCGTCGTACGCCGCGCCCTGGTCGCCGGGATCATCCCGCCCGAGCAGGGCGGATACCTGGTCGTGCCCGAGCACATGACCCGCTCGCCGAAGTTCCACACCGACCTGGACGAACTGCTTACCCGCCACCAGGACCTTGACGTCCACGTCGCGGACCGCCACGGCAGCCTGTCCGCCCTGGAGCGACCGGCGCCGGACACGCGCTGACACCGGCCCCTGCCTGCCGGTGAACCGCAGCGGCGGGAGCCGCGCGCTGTGTGTGCTCGACGATCCACCCGAGTGGATCTCCACGTATCGCGGTGCGCGAGTGCCGTGCCAGGACAGGGGTTGGGAGTTGCCGCCAGTGGACGTGGTACGGGAGTCGGCCGGGGCCGGGCGAGTCGTGTTCTTCGAGGAGTCGGCACGGGACGGGGCTCAGGCCAAGACCCTGATGAGCGCGGACTTCCGGGTCCGGCTGGCGCAGGAGCAGGGAGCGGTGTTCGGGGCGGACGGTCCTCGCCACGTGGTGTTCGCAGCCGGCTTCCCCTCCGTGTGCGGGCAGGAGTTCGAGGCGACACGCCAAGTCGCGCTGGAGGCCCAGGAGTCGGTCAGTCCGTCCGCGATCTGCCGGGGCACGGTGGCCGACGTGCGGCTGGCGCTCGGCGCGGTGCGGGGTGCGGCGCACGCGCGGGTCATGGTGATCGTGGCCGCCTCCGAGGCCACCGCCCGTGCCCTGGTGCACAGCGGCGCGCGCGAGGCCCTGCGCCAGGGTCTGGACGTGGTGAAGGAAGCAGTCGGTCTGGCGGACGGGATCGCGGTGGACGTGTGCCTGGTCGACGCTCCCCGCGCGGACCACGCCCTGGTGGCCGAGCACGCCGCAGCGATGACGGCCCAGGGCGCGGGGACGATCGTGCTGGCCGACACGGTCGGCGACCTGCTGCCCGGCCGGACCCGGGACCTGTTCCAGCGGGTCACGGCCGACGCGGGGCCCGAGACCGTCCTGGTCTCGCACCTGCACAACGACCTGGGCCTGGGCCTGGCCAACACCCTGGCCGCCCTGGAGAGCGGAGTGCGGGTGGCGGCATGCTCGTGGCTGGGCATGGCCGAGCGCAGCGGCATGGCCGCCACCGAGCAGTTGCTCTTCCTGCTCGCGCACGACCGGGCCAAGGCCGAGCAGATCCTCGGCCCCGGCTGCGAACCGTGGTGGACCGCACCGGACCTGACCCGGCTTCCGGCCATCGCGCGGATGGTGTCCGCCGAGACCGGGGTACCGCTCACCGTCACCACCCCGATCGTCGGCACCGGCGTCGCCACCATCTCCACCGGAACCCCCTTCACCCACCCCCGGACCTTCCAGCCCTACGACCCCCACCAGCACCTCGGGCTGGCACCGACCGTGGTCCTCACCCACCTCGCCAGCATGCGCGTGCTGTGCGCGGTCGCCGAGCGACTCGGCCACCGACTGGTCCCGGCCCAGACCCGCACCGCCCTGGCCTGGGTCAAGGACCGCGCCTACCGCCTGAACCAGGCCGTCATCGCCGACGCCGACTTCGCCGCCTACCTCGACGGCCTGACCGCCACCACGCCCCGATGCTGAACGGACCCGCCCCCATGCCGGCCACCGCCTCGCTCGACACCAGCGCCGCCGCCCACGCACTGACCGCCGGACGGGCCGCCGTCCTGCCCAACCCCAGCCCCCTGACCTACGTCGTCAGCGCCACCACACCCCAGGCCGTCAACAAGGCCAAAGGCCGCCCCACCGACCAGGAAGTCGCCCTGTGGGTCCACGAGGACACCACCTGGAGCGGCCTCACCACCCACCTGAACCTGTCACCGGCGGCCCTGCGCACCGCGCACACCTTGCTGCGCGAGCACATGGTCACCCTCCTCGTGCCCGCGCGCACCGACACCCCGCCACCGGCCTGGACCACCCCCGCACTGCGCGACGGCCAGCTCCTGCTCTTCGGCGCCCGCTGGCAACCCCTCACCCCACTGCTCAACCGCTTCCCCCGCCTGTACGTCAGCAGCGCCAACCGCACCGGAGAGCCACCGGCCGCCACCGCCCCCCAGGCAACCGCCATGTTCGGCCCCGACATCCCGGTCACCGACGCCGACACCCTGCGCCACACCGACACCCCGCACGCCGCCACCACCATGCTGCGCATCACCCCCCACGGAGACCTGGCCCACATCCGCTCCGGAGCCCAGGACCAGGCCTGCGGCAGTGACCCGAACCGCTACCTGGCACGGCTCCGCAGAGCCACCGGCAGTACCGAATCGTCCCCGTAGCCGCGGCCCAGCCACCGCGTCCCGTCCACCCCGGTCAGCATCGCCCCGCTCGCCCTGGGCGGCGCCTTCGGCCTTCCGCCGGCGCTGGCTGTAACAATTGCGGTTACCTCATCCTGAAAAGACCGTTCGGCGAAGAAAGTTGGGCAGAGCATGAGCGCGAACACGCGCAGCGTGGTGGACGAGCTCCTCAAGCGCATCGGGGCGGGCGACATCGATGGGGTCGTGGAGCTGTTCGCGCGCGACGCCGTCTGGGAGATCCCCGGTGACCCGGCCATCGTCCCCTGGGTGGGGCGCCGCACGGTCGAGAACATCCCGGAGTTCTTCGAGACGATCACTGCGCACACCGACCGCGAACTGTTCGACGTCGAGCGCGTTGTCGTCGACGGCCCGAACGCGGTCCTCATCGGACGGGCGCGGATCGTCGTCCGATCGACGGGCAAGGTGATCGACACGCCCTTCGCCATCGACATCGTCGTCAACCCCGAAGGCCGCATCAGCCGTTACTACATGTTCGAGGACACCTGGCAGGTCGCCCAGGGCGTGATCCGCTAGCGAGCGATGATCGGACTCCGGCCATGCAGCGGCCGGGCGGCGGATCGGGCCGGCGGCGAAAGCGGGCTGACAGATCGTCCGCGCTGTGGCTACGATGCGGGCGATGAAGAACTTCTCCTCGTATCGAATGGGGGAATCGTCCACGCAAGGTGAGTGCTGATGGCACCTCACCTCGTGAACGAGTTTCCGGCCCACCTGTTGATGTGGCAGCGCGTGCGCGAGTACGCCGTGCCACCGTCCATGATCGAGACCGCGACGGCACGGCGTGCCCGGGGCGACTGGGCGGGGGCGTGCGCCGCCGCCCGGGTCGACGTGGATCTCGATCTGCGCGCCGTGCGGCACCGCCACGGCAGCGATCTCGCCGCCCGCCTCCGGGCGGACCTGCGCCTGCTCGCACCGGACCTGCTCCGCTGGCACCTGCCCCGGATCGCCCCTGACGGCCGGCTCCGGCCCGGCCTCACCGTCTCGCTGGCCCGCTACGGGTCCGGCGGCAGCGCAGTGCCGTTGCACCTCGTGGTGCGGACGCCGCCGGCCTGGGCGGATGCCGGACAGCGCGTCTCGCTCGCCCTGTGGGAGGGGCCGGGGAGCGACGTTCCCGGGCACCACCCGCATCCGCATCCCGACCGGCGGTTCCGGCTCGACCTGCACCGGCACCTCTGGGATGCCGGCCGGAGCGGTGAACTGGCCGACCGCTGCGGTGCGGACGGGCCGGCCGACGGGCCGGCGGACGGGCCACCGGTCGCGGCGCCGCCCGGCCACCCGCGCGCCGCCCACGAGTCCTGGTGGAGCGCGCGGTGGGCCGCCGAGGCGGAGGTGCTGTTGCGGGCGGAGGGACGCTCGCGCGGCGGGTTCACAGTGCGGCTCGGCAGGCGCGACCACGCCGTGTTCGAGCTCGTCGCCCCCGATGACAGCCATGTCCCGACGGTCCGACCGCTGCGAGAGACGCTGGGGCCGCAGGACGTCGCGGCGCTTCCCGCGCTCCCGGAGGCGGCGATCCGGATCCCGCCGGATCTGGAGCTGCTGCGGGCCGGCCTGGTCACGGTCGAGCGGTTGCACCCGCTCGTCGCCGCGGCACTGGGTGGCGCCGGCTCGACCGCGCCGGCCGCACGCCCGCACCGGCTCGGTGATCCGCACCGGGTGGAGTGCCGTGGCGAGGTCCACCGGATCGCGCTGCGCGACGGCGTGCTGACGGCGATCGATCACGACCTGGCCCAACTGCGCCGGGAGGAGCTGCTGGTGGCACTCGGCGGCCCGGCCCTGCCCTGCCTGCGGGCGATCGACGCGGTGCACCGCAGCCCGGAGGCACTGCCCGCGGTGCGGGAGCGGCTCACCCACGGGGACTTCGCCGGAGCGCTCACCGTGGTCGAGGGGCTGCTCGGCCCCAAGGCGGTCCTGCGTGACGGACCGCTCCGGGACGAACTGGCCTCGGCCGCGGCCGGCCGCATCGACCACGGGGTCTTCCGCGCGGGGCTGATCGCCGTGCACCCCGCCGCCGCCGGCGCGACCGGTAGCGGGAACGACCCGGACGAGCGGCACGCCGAGCGCGGCCATCGCCCCCGTCTCGACCGTCGCACGCCGCTCGTCCTGCACCGCAAGCGGAGCAGCCGTCCCCGGCCCCGCACCGGCCTGGCCTCCTGACCGGCCCCCTACCGACGACCTTCCAGCGCCGCACCCACCACCCGCCGCACCCACGACCTCCGGGACGGGCTGCCGGCCCGTTCCCCTATCCCACCCCAGGTGATACCCATGACCTCCACCACCCTCCTTCCGTTGGCCATCCCGTCCGAGGCCACCGACGCCCAACTCGCCGTCGCCGACGACCTCTTGACCCTGCTGCGGACGACCACGACCGAACCGCGCCCCGATGAGCAGCTCGAGGCACTCACCCTGGCCGTCGCCGCCGACCTGCCGGTCCTGATCTGGGGCGAGCCGGGCATCGGCAAGACCGCGGCGCTGACCCAGCTCGCCGCCTCCCTCGATCTGCCGCTGACGACCGTGATCGCCAGCGTCCACGAGCCGTCCGACTTCTCCGGGCTGCCCATCGTGGGCGACGACCCGGCCGTGCAGGGGGTGCCGATGGCACCACCACAGTGGGCCGTGGAGCTCGTCCGGGCCGGACGGGGACTGCTCTTCCTGGACGAACTCTCCACCGCCACCCCGGCCGTCCAGGCCGCGCTGCTCCGGGTCGTCCTGGAGCGGCGGGTCGGCGCACTGCAACTGCCGCCCGGGGTACGGATCGTGGCCGCCGCCAACCCCCGCGCCTCGGCAGCGGACGGCTGGGAGCTGAGCCCGCCACTGGCCAACCGCTTCGTGCACCTGTACTGGGTGCACGACCGTGAGGTGGTGGTGCGCGGCCTCGGCGGAGTCTGGCCCCGGGCCGAGCTGCCCCGGCTGGTGCCCGGCCGGTTGCCGGAGGCGGTGGCCTTCGCCCGGCGCGTGGTCTGCGGGTTCCTGAAGGCCCGGCCGACCCTGATCCACCGGCTGCCGACCACGGAGACCCGGCGCGGCGGCGCCTGGCCCTCGCCCCGGAGTTGGGAGGCCGCGCTCACCCTGCTCGCCTTCGGCACGGCGGCCTGCGTCTCCCGCGAGGTGCTGGCACTGCTGGTGCGCGGCGCGGTCGGGGACGGTCCTGGGTTCGAACTCCTCGCCCATCTGGACCGGATGGACCTGCCCGACCCGGAGACGCTGCTGGCCGACCCGGCCGGCGCCGAGTTGCCGGAACGGGGTGATCTGCGCCAGGCGACGTTGGAGGCGGTGGTCGCCGCGGTCGGGGCACGGCCGGAGCGAGCGCGGTGGGAGGCGGGCTGGGCGGTACTGGTACGGGCGCTGGAGACCGGCGCGCCCGACCTGCTGGTCGCCCCGGCAACGGCGTTGGCCGCGTTGCGGCGCGACGACTGGGAGGTGCCCGGCGCAGTGGAGCGGCTGGTCGGGGTGGTCGGTCTCGCCCGGCGGGCGGACCGGTCGGTGGCGCGGGTCGCGGCGGCGGGCGGCGCCGCGACCGCGACGGGGACCCCGCGATGACGGGGACCTCGAAGCACCCCGAGCGGCACCCCGCGCGAGGCCCCGAGCCTCGCGAACCGCGCCGCGAACCGCTGCCGCTGCCGCTGCCGCGCCCGATGTCCCGGCCTGCGCCGCCGCGTCCGGTGCGGGCGGCGGTGCCCGGGCGGCCGGTCGGCTCCGGCACGCCGGCCGCCCGCCCCGGCACCCCGCTGGACACGGAGAAGCTGTTCGCCGCCCGGCTCCACGCGGTGAAGGTCCGCCCCTACCTGGCCGCCGCACTCTTCGCGCTGCACGTGGTCGAGGACCGCTCGGTGCCGACGATGGCGGTGGACACCCACTGGCGCTGCTACGTCTCCCCCGCCTTCGTGGCGCGCACCTCGCTGGAGGACCTGGCCGGCGTCTGGGTGCACGAGGTCTCCCACCTGCTGCGGGACCACCACGGGCGGGGCGAGCGGTATGCGCGGGAGCACGAAGAAGAAGGACCGGGCGAGAGGCTGCGGCGGAACATCGCCGCCGACTTCGAGATCAACGACGACATCTACGGCGACAGTCTGCCCGTGCCGGCCGGGGCGGTCCTGCCGTCACTGCTGGCGCTGCCCGACGACCTGCTGATGGAGGAGTACCTGCGCCGGGCGCCGATGTCCGGGCTCACCGCGGACCTGGCCTGGCTGGACTGCGGCAGCGGTGCCGACGGGCAGGAACGGCCGTGGGAGCTGGGGCCCGGCGGAGCAGGAGGGCTGACCAGGCAGCAACGGGACGCAGTCCGCTTCCGAGTCGCCGAGGGGATCAAGGGCCGACCGGGCGACGCGCCGCAAGGATGGCGCCGGTGGGCCGACGAGGCGTTCCATCCGCCGCAGCCGTGGCGGCAGTTGCTGGGCGCCGCGGTCCGCTCGGCGGCGGGCGCACCGGGGCTCGGCGAGGACCACAGCTACCGGCGGCCGTCCCGGCGCTCGGCCGGCGTCCCCGGGGTACTGCTGCCGAGCCTGCGCCGCATGCCGCCCCGGGTCTGCGTCGTGATCGACACCTCCGGCTCGGTGAGCGATGCGGAGCTCGGCAGCGCGCTGCTGGAGGTGGCGGCGATCTCCCGGGCCGTCGGCGGGCGGCGCGACCTGGTGTCGGTGATCTCCTGCGACGCGGCGGCCGGGATCGCCGTCCCGATCTGCCGCGCCGAGAGCATCGAACTCGTCGGCGGCGGCGGAACGGACCTGCGCTCCGGCTTCGCCCGGGCCCTGCGTTCCCGGCCCCGCCCCGACGTCATCGTCGCCCTGACCGACGGTCAGACCCCGTGGCCCTCCGCCGCACCACCCTGCCGCACCGTCGTCGGCCTCTTCCCCCGCCCCGCCCGCGCCGTGAACGAGGACGACCCCGCCTACCGCCCGGACGCCCCGCCGTCCTGGGCGCGCGTCGTCACGATCGACTGAGCCGCCGCCGGGCCGGGCGGACTCGGCGGCCGCTCACCGAGGCGGTGGATGTGGAACTCCACGTTGAGGCCTGGCGGCAGCAGTGGCTCCGGGGTGAAGGAACGCAGATGGACGGCGCCCGCCAACGAGTTGTCCAGAGAACCGTTGACGATCCGGTCATTGGTCTTGATCACGACCAGGCAGGGCAGGCCGTCGCGGGATCGGCGGACGTCGTCGAGGATCTCCGGGAGCGGTGGCGTGGTTCGGGTCAGGTCCAGGCCGTTCGGGGTCAAGGCCACCGCGCCCCACGGCGGGTCGATGACGTAGGTGTCGCACTCGCTGCGGGCGGGGAGCCCGGCGAGCAGCCGGCGGTAGTCGGCCTGGTGGAGGGTGACGGAGGACTCGAGGTGGTCGAGGTTGTGGCGGGTGGTGGCGTACACCAGCGGGTCGAGCTCGGCGGCGTGCACGGGGTGGCCGAGGTGCTGGCCGAGGTGGTGGCCGATGTTCCCCGAGCCGCAGAACAGGTCTACCACCATGGGGTGTTGGTCCAAGGGGTGTTGACCCAAGGGGCGCTGGTCCAAGGGGCGTTGGAGCTCGGCGAGCAGCTCGGCGATGGCGGCGGGGTGGGGGTCCTTGGTGCACTCCAGCGCGGTCCGTCCCAGCACCCGTAGCCCCCGGGCGGTCAGCTCGGTGGCGGGGATGCCGTAGAGCGAGAGGCTCTCGGGGCGGCCGCAGATGACCCGGCCGGCCTCGCACAGCTCGTCGGCGGTGAGCAGTCGGTCACGCAACGGCCCGAGCAGCCGCTCGCGGAGCGCGAAGTAGGGAGTGAAGTAGGGAGTACTCACGGAAGGCGTCCCCCAGGGAGGTGCGGGATGGTTCTGGCCAGCACCTCGGGGAGCGGCTCGCCGTCCAGCACGGTCCGCAACTCATCGACACCGCAGCGGTGTTGCATCGGAGTGAGTGAGACGTACTGCTCGATCCGCTCGTTGACGGTCCGGCGGAACCTCGCGTACAGCGCGTCGTCCTCGCGGATCCGCCCGGCGATCTCCACCAGGGCCGCGGTTCCGGCGAAGTCGTCCTCGGGCACCGTGTGGTCCGGCAGGACGTCGGCGAAGCGGCCGGCGGTGCGGCCGAAGAGCGTGCCGCCCAGCCGGCGAACGGTGAACAGGTGGGCGTAGTGCTGCTCGTGCAGGGCGAGTGGCAGCCGTCCGAGGGCCAGCGACTCGTGGAGCGCGGTCAGCCCTGGGGTGAGCAGGTAGTGCGGGGTGGTCGCCACCCGTCGCAGCAGTTCGCGCTGGGGCAGGAAGCGGCAGACGGCCTGCCGTCCGGCGGCGGTGACGGTGTGCTCGCGGTGCCCGGCGAAGGGGCCGCCACAGAGCAGGACGCGTGGGAAGCGCGGCCAGTCGCGCAGCAGATCGGGCAGCCAGCGGCGGAGCAGGTGCAGGTAGGCGTTGTTGGTCTCGAAACCGAGCAGGAAGTTCTGGAACCCGCCGACGTTGATCAGCAGTTCGTAGTCCGGCTCGGCGTCGCGCGGCGCGTCCCGCAGGCCTTCGAGGTCGACGAGCGAGCCGGTGAGGTGCAGCTGCGGGCCGGCGTCGCCGAGCGCGGCGAACTCGGCCATCCGCTCGGTCACGCCGGGAAAGTTCTGCACCAGGCTGTGTGTGGCGAGCAGATGGGCCGCAAGGACGTGCTCGTGCGGCGTGAGCCCGCTCAGGTGCTTGGTGGCGGCGGCGAGGGAGGTGCGGGGCAGGGTGGCGCACAAGTCGCGGATCCGGGCCAACGGGCGGGCGAGCTGCCAGAAGCCGAACAGGCTGTCCACCATGGTCACCGGTCGTCCCGCCACCGCGGCCCGCAGCACCAGCTCGGCGTCCATCACCGAGACCACGTGGTCGCACTCCGCCAGCAGACGGTCGATCGCCTCGGGTTCCCCGAGTCCCTTGCGTTCCCCGGGTTTCTCGTGGATCTCGTCGAAGGCGTCCGGGTGGCGGCGCGCGAAGATCGCGGCCACCCCGTCGCCGACGAAGACCCTTTGGTGCCCCGGGAGCAGCCGGGAGACCGCCACCAGCTCGGCGGCCGGGCCGAAGCCGCAGTTCTGAGCGCCCATCAGGATGCGCACGGCGTCAACTCCGCAGCGTCGTCGGCTCGGGAACGGCGGCGAGCACCTCGACCAGGCGCTCCGCGAAGGCGGTCGGGTCCTTCGCGTAGCCGATGTGGCCGCCGGGGAACTCCACCGGCCGGCGGCCGAACCACTGCGCGAGGACCGCCGCCGGCTGCCGTACCGGATACCCGCGCGAATCGCGCCCGCCCGCCATCACGATGCGGTCCGCCATGGTGACGAGTGCAGCACGGTCGGGGACGAAGCGGGTGAACGGGAGCAGCACGTGGGCCAGGAAGAACGCGTAGTTGTCCTGGAACTCGGGTACTGGCGGCGCGGGTTGGCCACCGAAGAGCGGTTGCAGCGCCTGCAGCGCCGGCGCGACACCCTCGCGCCGGAACACCTCGTGGACGTGCTCCATGAGTGCCCGGTGCCGCTCGGCATCCGGCAGCACCTCCATGGCCGGCGGCTCGTGCGCCACCACCGTACGGATCAGCTCCGGGTGACGCAGTGCCAACTCCAGCGCGGTCAGCCCGCCTCCGCAGCTGCCGAACACCGTCACCGGCTCGTCCGGCTCGGTGAGTCGCTCCAGCAGGCGGTAGGCGTCGTCGGTGTGCACCTCGACCTGCTGGTCCGTCGGCGGTCCGTCCAGCGGGCTGCGTGAAATGCCGCGCGGGTCGTAGCAGATGACGCGGTGATCCGCGGCGAGGACCGCGGCCAGGGACTCGAAGACGACCGCGTCGGAGGCGCTGCCCGGGATCAGGAGCAAGGGCCGGCCCGACCCGCGGACCTCGAAGTACAGCGTGGCGCCCGGCACCGCCAGCGTGCCGCGTTCCAGAACGTTCATCACACTCCAGGACGTGAGCCGCGCGATGTCGGAGAGTGATGACAACAATACGCATGGCGAGCGGGATTTGTCCGCCGCCGGCCCGTCACGCGCGCGGTGACGCCTCCTGGCTGTCGTAGTGCTCCTGGGCGGCGAGGAGTTCGTCTCCGTGCCGGCCGAACCACTGGATGAGTTCGGTCAGCGGTCCGGCCAGGCTGACACCGAGTTCCGTCAGGCTGTAGGTGACCTGGGGCGGGTTGGTCGGCGCGACATGGCGGTCGACGAGCCCGGCCCGGGCCAGTGCCTTGAGATTCTGCGACAGCATCTTCTGGCTGATGCCACCGACTCGTTGGTGCAGCTGCGCGAAGCGGTGCGGGCCGGCGATGAGGGCCGAGATGATCAGCGTCGCCCAGCGGCTCGTCGTCTGATCCATGATCGGCCTGAGCGCGCACTTGTTGTCGAAGGTGTCATGGGCCAGGAGCCGGGCGGCCGTCGCGACGTGCCGAGTTTCCATCACGTCATGAGCTTACAAAAAAGTAGGTACTTCCCACTAGTAATGGGCTCTCCTACGGTGACTTCCGTAAGCACCAACGTTCGAGGAGTCACCGTGAGCAGCATCAGCAAGAGCAGTAGCAACAACGCCCGTACGGCGATCGTCACGGGCGCGTCGAAGGGCCTCGGTGCGGGGATCGCCAAGGCGCTGGCCGGGACCGGCGCGGCCGTCGTGGTGAACTACCGGGAGGACGCGAAGGGCGCCGAGCGGGTCGTCGCGGACATCACCGCCGCCGGCGGCCGGGCGATCGCGGTCCGGGCGGACGTGGCCCGCGGCGAGGATGTGCGCCGGCTGTTCGATCGCGCACGCGAGGAGTACGGACCGGTCGACGTGCTCGTGAACAACGCGGCCGTCGTCGCCTTCGCGCCGCTGTCGGGCATCACCGAAGAGGAGTTCCAGCGCGAGATGACCACGAACCTGCTGGGGACGATCCTCACCACGCAGGCCCTGGCCGCGCAGGAGGACATCGGCGCCGCGTCGATCATCAACGTCTCGACGGCCGGCACGCTCACCCACCCGCCGTACGCCTCGCTCTATGTCGCGTCCAAGAGCGCCGTCAACGCGTTCACCATCGTGACGGCCAAGGAACTGGGCCCGCGCGGCATCCGGGTCAACGCGATCATGCCCGGGCCGTCGGACACCGAGGGCACCAGGGCCATGGGATTCCCCGGCTCGGCTCAGGAGGCACAGGCGATCGCCGGCACCCCGCTGGGCCGCACGGGCACCCCGGACGACTACGGCCCGCTGGTGGCCTTCCTGGCCTCCGACGACGCGCGCTGGATCACCGGGGATGTCATCCTCGCCTCCGGCGGCATGCGCTGACCCGCGGCGCCGAGGCCTCCACGCACCTTCGGCGGCATCGCCGCAGCCGGCAGGCTCGCGCCGGCTGCGGGGGTGGTCAGACCAGGAGCAGGGTCTTGCCCAGCGCGCTTCGGCTTTCGATCGCAGCATGCGCGTCCGCCGCGTGCTCCAGTGGGAAGGTCTGACCGATGATCGGCCGGACTCGGCCCGCGACCGCCTCTGCCATCACCTGTGCGGCCCACTGGTGCATCCGCGGCCGAAACCCGTACAGCTGCTCGATGCCGATCACCTCGACTCCGCGCCGTTGCGCCTCCACGGAGTCGATCGCTGTCAGCTGACCGCTGGACGCGCCGTGCACGGAGAACCGGCTGTGACGGGCCGTCACCCCGAACGCGGCCCGGCCGATCTCGCCGCCCACACCGTCGAACACGACATCGACTCCCGCGCCGCCGGTCGCCTGGAGGACCTGCTCGGTCCAGTCCGGCGCGGAGTAGTCAACCGCGGCCTCGGCCCCCAGGCTGCGGATCAGGTCGAGCTTGCGCTCCCCGCGGGCGATCCCGATGACCCGGGCCCCGGCTGCCCGCGCCAACTGGACCAGCAGGCTGCCGACACCGCCGGCCGCCGCCTCGACCAGCACCCACTCCCCTGGAACGATCCGGGCTCCCTCGACCAGGCCTGTCGCGGTGCTGCCGTCCGTGTGCAAGGCCGCGGCCTCGCGCAGGCCCAGCCCCTCGGGTATCGGGATCAGGCTCTCCGCCTCGGCCGCCACCCGCTCGGCGAAGGCACCTGTCGCCCCGGCGTCGGCCAGCACGAGCCGGCCGGTCCAGCTCGGATCGATCCCTTCCCCGGTCCCGCTCACCCGGCCGGCCACCATGCCGCCCGGCACGTACGGCAGGTCGGGTTTGACGTGCCACTGGTCGACGCCACGGCGAATCTGCGTCTCGACGAACGTGATGCCCACGACGGACACCTCGACCATCACCTGTCCCGGTCCGACGACCGGCTCTGCTCCCTCGCCCGGAACCAGCACCTCCGGGCCCCCGAAACGCACCGCCTGCACCGTCCGCATTCTGATCACTCTCCTGTCTGGGTGACTACGACTCTGCGGCTCACAGCACGCAGTTCCGGCCCTCGGCCCCGCATCAGGCGGATCGACGCGTCAATCCGGCGGCGTCGGGGTCGATGCCCCAGCTGAAGATCGTGCGGGGACGGATGCGGATCAGTTCGGCGCTGACGTGTTCGCTGCCGCGCTCCTGGCCGGTCAGGGCCTCGGCCCGGCCGCGGATCTCGACGCCGCGCACCTGCCAGGGGTCGACCGAGGCGATGTCGTCGATGATGAAGGCGACCTCGCCGGTCTTGGCGACGTTGCGGAACTTGCGGCTGGCACCCAGGTTCCAGCCGTCGATGTCGATCGTTCCGAGGTCGGTGTTCGCACGGTAGCAAACCGCGTTGTTCTGCAAGGTTCCGTCGCCCGCGAGGGTCGCGAGGCGGCCCAGGCGCTGCGTCTGGAAATAGGCCAGTTCGGCGTCGGTGAAGTTCATGGCCTCAAGGTAGAAGTTCAAGTCGACTTGAGGTCAAGTGCCGGAAGTTCCCGCACCGGCTCGACCTGAGAGCTGATCAGGCGGCTCGCTCGACGCTCCACAGCGGCACGTGCTCGAAAAAGGTGACCGCCTCCGCGCGCCACCGCGAGCGCCAGCCGGCGGCCACCGTGGAAGCCTGCTCCGCGTAGCGGCGCATGTCCGCCCGCATGCCGGCCGCCACACCACGGTTCTCACCGATCTCCCGGATGGCGGCGATGGTTTCGGGCGGGCAGGACGGGTCGCCGAGCGCGGCCTGCAGCACCGCACGCTCGGTGCCCGAGACGGCGGACAGCAGGGCGCTGACGGTGTAACTCTGCTTCCCGGCGCGGATGTCGGTGCCGGTCGGCTTGCCCATGGCTGCCGCGTCCCCGAACAGGTCCAGGTAGTCGTCGCGCAGCTGCCCGCAGATCCCCACCAGCCGTGCATAGTCGCGCAGTTCGGGCATGAAGAGGTCCGGTTGCCCACCCGCGGCCAGCAGCCCGAGCCGCATGGGCGCGAGGACCGAATAGCGGGCGGACTTGTAGTCGGCCACGCTGTGCAGGACCTCCTCGCTCGCGGTGGCGGTGAAATCGCGCTCCAGATCGACGATCTGGCCCACGAACGTGTCGGCCGCCGCCTGCGCCTGCACCTCCACCATGGCCTGCCGCAGGGTGACGGGCACCTTCGCGTCGAGCAGCACCCGCAAGGACAGGGCAAGTGCGAGGTCGCCCGCGAGCACGGCGAGACCAAGGGCCGTCTGCGGGTGGCCGGGGAAGCGCTCACGGTAGGCGTAGTAGGTGGACGGGCCGCCGCGGCGGGTGGGGCTGTCGTCGATGAGGTCGTCGTGCACCAGGCCGTGGGTCTGCAGCAGTTCGATGCTCAGCGCCGCGGCGTCGAGTCCGTCGACCGGCTCGGCAGTCACCAGCCGAGCCGCCTCGTGCAGCAGGACGACCCGCATCCGCTTCCCACCGCGCAAGGACAACTCCCGCAGCAACTGCAGGCATTCGGGAGTGAAACGGCTGAAGGAGGGCGCATCGATCCCAGAGCTCAAGGCGTCGAAGTACTCCTCGAAGAGCCTGTTGAACCGCTGCTCGTATCCGGCGACACGATCGAGAACCTGCTGGGACATGGCGAGTTCTCCCTGCTCGGGTGCGATGTCAGGAAGTGTATGGGGTGGCGGTGACCGTCAGTCCGCATCGACCGGCTCGACGGCCCGCTCTTCCTCCTCGCCCGTGTCAGCGCTGCTCCCACTGCTCCTTGGTGATCTCGTACCGCACGCCCCCGTGCTCGGCGCCGTCGATCATCGCCATGTCGGGAGGAACGGGGACGGTGTCAGCGAGCCTCATCGCGAGCTTCTCCATGACATTGCGCGAACCGCGGTTCACGGTCATCGTTTCGGCCCAGACCGTCCGCACTCCGAGCTCGGTGAACCCCTTGCGCAGCAGAGCCTGCGAAACCTCGGTGGCGTAACCACGGCCCCAGGACGCCTGCCGCAGCCGGTAGCCGAGTTCGGCCTCGTCCCGCGGGCCATCCCGCTCGGGACGCAGGCAGAACCAGCCGACGAACGCGCCACCGTCCCTCTCGTACGCGGCGAACAGGCCGAGTTCGCCGTCCCAGCGCTCGTAGCCCGCGATGATGTTCGGCAGGTGACGCTCGCGGACGATCTCCGGGGCGGGCGCCTCGCCCCCGGTCAGGTAGCGCATCACCGCCGGGTCGCTGTCCAGCTCGATCAGCAGGTCCGCGTCGTCGGCCGTGAAACGACGCAGGGTCAGGCGCTCGGTCTCCAGATAGGTATCCACGGAGCGGATCCTGCCCGAGGCAGGCAGCGCCGCTCAACGGCTTTTCCGGCGGGGCCTGAGGGGGATGCCGGAGCCGCCCGTCCGGGGTGCGGCAGGGGTCTGCCGCACCCCGGACGGGTCGGATCAGGGTCGGATCAGGGCCGGGTCAGCCCTTGGTGAAGTAGCCGTAGAGGTCGGCGATGGCGTGCGAGTGGCCGGCGTGGTTGTACAGGTCGATCTGGTTCTGGCCGACGGGCGCGGTGGCCTGGATGGAGATGGTCTGGCCCGCGGCGAAGTTGAGGTTGCTGGCAACCGGCCGGGCGATGCCGTGGGGGTAGACGCCGAAGAAGCTGTCCGTGTCGCTCTGGGTGGTGGTGACGTTCAGCACGGCGGCGTCGGCGCCCTGGGGCACACCGGTGATGGCGATCGCCTGGTCCGGGCCGACCGGGGTGCCGGGGCTCTGCCGGGTGTCCAGCAGGCGGCTCGGGCTGAGCGGGTGGAAGAGGTCGGGAGCGGTCGGGCTGTAGTAACCGGCCAGGTCGACGATCGCGTCGGCGGTGCCGGACCAGTTGTGAACGGTGATCTTGCCGTCCTTGCCGATCGGCACGATGGCCTGGTTCGAAAGGGTTTGGCCGGCGCCGAAGTTGAGGTTGGAGGTGGCCGGCCGGTTGGTGCCCGCGGGGTAGGCGGTGAAGTAGCCGCCGGTGGTGGAGCGGGTGGTGGTGAGGTTCAGGACGGCGGCGGTGGCGTCCGCGGGGACGTCGTTCCGGCCGGTGATCTGGACGTCGACGGTTCCCCCCTGACCGAGGGGACCGCCACCGTTGCGGGTGTCGAGCAGCCGCACGGGGTTGAGCGGTGCGAACTTGTTGACGGAGGCAGGGCTGTAGTAGCCGGCGACATCGACCAGGACGTCGAAGTCGTCCGTGTTGGTCCACAGGTAGACGCGCCCGTCCGGGCCGACCGGTGCGGTCACCAGATTGGCGATCGTCTGCTTGGCAGTGAAGTTGACCGCGGAGGCGGCCGGGCGGGCATCGTCGTTCGGCTCGACGGCCAGGAAGCCGTCGTGCGAGGGGTTGACCACGGTGACGTTGAGCACCACGGCGGAGCTGCCCTGCGGCAGTTGGAACGGACCGGTGCTGCCCTGGCCCAGCGCGAGCACCTTCTCGCCGCCGCCCTGGTGGGTTCCGGTGTTCCAGGAGCGGCTGCCGCCGGGGTTGCGCGTGTCCAGGACACGGGTGGCGCCGACCGGGGTGTAGCCGGAGGCGGGGTACACCCCGAGCTGCTGGAGCCAGGGGCCGAGGTCGTCCACCCGGGTGTCGGAGGCACCGGTGCGGGTCTCGCTGGAGCCGAGGCAACCACCCTGCCAGGAGCGGCTGTTGATGGCGGCGAGCTCCAGGTGGCCGGCCACCTGCCGGACTGCCGGGCCGCCGGTGTCGCCCTTGCAGACGGTCGCGTCGGCGGGAGCCTTGGCAGCGATGTCGATGCCGGTGGCCTTGACCCCGGAGACGGTGAAGGCGGCAGCGTGGAGCTTGTTGGGGACCCACTCGGTCTTGGTCCGGCCGAAGCCGGCAACCGTGAGGGTGTCGCCCTGGGTGGGGGCCGTGGCACCGACGGAGAGCAGGGCCGTGCCGGTGGCGGGCGTCGCCAGGCGAGCCATGACCAGGTCGCGGTCGGCGCGGGGCACCAGCTCGACGACCTCGATGGTGTGTCCGCCGCCGGCCGTCAGGTCGGTGCGGCCGACCGTGACCGTGGTCTTGTCCTTCGGCTTGCCGGCGGGAACGGCGGTGCTCCCAGCGGGGTTGTCGGCGAAGCAGCTGGCGGCGGTGATGACCCAGGACGGGTCGATCAGAGCGCCGGAGCAGGCGCGGGTGCCGCCGATGTCGATCTTGGCGGTGAAGGAGAAGTCACCGTCAGCGGCGGGATCGCCGACGACCGCGTTGGCGGTGGTGGAGAACCCCACGGTCAGCGCACCCGCGGTGAGGGCGGTCGTGAGCAGGCCGGTCATCCACGCGAGCTGTGGACGTGTGTTGAGCATGTGTGGTCACCCGTTGGTTGTCGAGGAGTCGGAGAGCCGGCGGTCGGAGAGCCGGGGCGGAGAAGAGGGCCGCGGCGGTCAGGCGGTGACGCGCAGGGCGACCATGACGGACGGTGCGCCGCCGATGGTCCCTTCACCCACGCTCTGGTAGCCGCCCTGCGCGACCTTGACGGACTGGGTGTTGCCCGCGGCGCTGAGGTCGGCGCTGATCGGGTGGTCCACCGTCTCCAGGCCGAAGACCCGGGGAATCTCCAGAGTGAGGTAGCCGGTCTTGGCGCTGACCTGGAAGCAGACGTCGCCGTTGCGGCTCAGCACCCGGATCTGCTGGGTCGGGCTGCCGCAGTCGGTCAGCATGATGTGCCCGTCACCCTTGATCAGCTTGATGCCCCGCTCCTGCAGGATGTCCGCCGCACCCGGGTAGGAGAAGTCCTCCACCGCGGGGGGCGGGGTGTCCGCGGTGGAGGCTGCAGTAGCAGCGGGGGCGGCGGGCGTGGCGGCGGACGCCAGCACCGGCACGGCGAAGACCGTCGCCATGGTGCCGACGGCCGCGGCGAGGAACAGTTTGCGGGCGCGCGAAGTCATCAGGATTCCCTTGGGGATGAACAGAAAAGGTAGGGGATTGCACCTGACCCGCTCCTGGAAGGGGTGTCTGCAAAGAGCACGGGTGCCGGGGCAAACTATCTGGCTCGCGGCGTCGGTTCGTCAAGTCAATTGCAACCGGATGTTGGTGAGCGAACGTCAGACAGGTCAGAGCGGCGGGTAATTATCGGGAAGCAGCCGAAAGGCGGGTTGGCAGGCGCCGACCGGAGGGCCTGCTGCCCAGAATGCCCGAATTAACCCCCGCCGAATGGCTGATCTTCTGACGCGAAGTCAAGGACGGATAAAGACACGGTTAAGCTCCGCTGGTGCCGATATTCGGTGCTGGCAGCAGGTGGTTGCCATACAGCGAGATGAGTGTTGCCTTGACACGTGGATTGCGTTGGAAGGGCGACGGGGGGAATGGGTCTCGCGCTATACGCGTGCTGTGCCTCCCTCTGTTGTCCTCCGCTCTCCTGGCAGGAATGATCAGCGTCACACCGCCGGCCTGGGCGGACAGTGGCACCGGCACCGGCATCAGTGCGGCCGGCAGTCCGATCCCGCAGACCGAACGCGGCAAGCTGGTCCAGCTGTGGATCAACGGCGGGCCCGGGGTCAGGGCCGCCGCCGAGGTCGCCCTCACCGGCAAGGACGAGGACGTGCAGCGCGTCCTGAAGGAGGCGCCCCAGGAGGAGTTCCAGGACCAGCGGGTCGCCGCCGCCCAGATCGCCACCGTCGGCGGCCAGGGTCTGCAGGAGGCCGCCCGCAAGGCGCTGTCCGCCACGCCGGACCAGCTCGCGGCCTTCCTGAAGGACGGCTGGAAGGCCCCGCTGCAGCAGGACCAGCGGGTCCGCGTCGCACAGATCGTCAGCACCGGCGGTCCCGGGGTCCAGGAGACCGGCCGGGCGGCGCTGAACGGCACCCCCGACGACGTCAGCGCGTTCCTGGAGCAGGGCCAGTACGACCAGCGCGACCAGGACGAGCGGGTCCAGCTCGCCCAGATCCTGAGCGTGGGCGGCCCCTCGGTGCTGGCGGCCGGCCGGATCGCGCTGGACGGTACGGCGGCCGACATCCACGAGTTCCTGCAGGTCGGGCAGTACGTGGCCCGCAACCGCGACCAGGAGAGCGCCACCGTCGCCCAGCTCGCCCAGCAGGCGAAGGAGGCGGGGGCCCAGGCCGCGGCCGAGACCCAGGCCGCCAAGGAGGCGTCCGCCCGCGCGGTCACCGCCGCCCAACTGGCCAAGGACGCGGCCGTGAAGGCCGCCGGTGAGACCGAGGCCGCCAAGAACGACGCCCAGCACGCCTCCGCCGCCGCCGGACGCGCGGCGGAAGCGGCCGACCAGGCCGCCGACGCCGCGCAGCAGGCCATCGGCGCGGCCACCGCCGCGAACGACTCCGCTCGCGTGGCGGCGAGCGCCGCCGCCCAGGCCGCCAGCGCCGCCGCCGGCGCCGCACAGGCCGCCGCCAACGCCCGCAGCGCGGCCGCCGACGCCGCGACCAACGCCGGCCAGGCGGCGACCGCCCGTAAGGCCGCGGAAGACGCCCGCATCGCCGCCGCGGGCGCCAACGAGGCGGCGGATGCCGCTGACCAGGCCGGCATCGCCGCGTCCGCCGCCGGCGATGCCGCGAAGGCCGCGGCCGACGCCGGTGGCAACGCCAACGCCGCAGCGGACGCCGCCGACCAGGCCAGCACCCTCGCCGACCAGGCGGGTGCCCACTCCGCCACCGCGGCCCAGGCGGCCTCCTCGGCCCGCCGCCATGCCAAGGAGGCGATCCGCGCGGCCAAGGCCGCCCAGGGGCTCGCCGACCAGGCCGCGAGTGCCGCGGGCGAGGCCCGCGATGCCGCCCGATCGGCAGCCACGCACGCCACCGCAGCGGCCGCGGCAGCCGACGACGCGGCTGCCCACGCCGGCGACGCGGCAACCGCCGCCGACCAGGCCACCGCCCACGCCACGGCCGCCAAGCAGGCGGCCGACGAGGCGAGCGCGGCGGTCACCAAGGCCCAGGCGACCCACAAGCTGGTCGACCAGGTCGAGGACGAGGAGCGGACCAGCCGGACCAACGAGGGCGTGGAGAAGGCCAAGGACCTCAAGGCACAGGCCGACCTGCGCACCGCCGCCCAGGCGGGCGCGGCCCAGCAGGCCAAGGACCTCGACGCGCAGGCCCAGCAGCTGGCGACGCAGGCCGCCCAGCCCGGGGCCGACACCGCGGACATCGCCGCCAAGGGCCGCAAGGTCGCACTCCAGGTGCTGAAGACCCGCGGTCCCTGGAGCCAGAGCGCCGCCGAGGTCGCCCTCGCCGGCTCGGACCAGGACGTCGCCACGTACGTCCGCACCGGCCGGCACGACGCCGCGCAGCAGGACGAACGCGCCGCCGTCGAACGCCTCTCGCTGGTCACCAGGTCGGACCGGATCGCGACCGCCGCGCAGACGGCCCTCGACAGCAACGACCCCACCAAGGTCGCGGACTTCCTGGCCGACGGTCAGTACCAGGTCGCCGTCCAGGACCTGCGCGTGTACATCGCGAAGGCCGTCTCCGGCGGCGGACCCGGTGTCCAGCAGGCGGGCCGGGCCGCGCTCGACGCCGGGACCACGGACGCCTACCGCGCGTTCATATCCACCGGCCTGGACGCCGCCCGCTACCAGGACGACCGGGTCCGCGCCGCCCAGCTCGTCGACAGCGGCACCCCCGAGGTCAAGTCCGCCGCCCGGATCGCCCTGGAGGGCCCCGCTCCCCTGCTGCACGCCTTCATCCAGGTCGGTCAGTACCAGGCCCAGCGCAAGGACCAGCTCGCCGCCACTCACACCGCGCAGATCCAGCGGCTGATCGCCCAGGCCGCCGGCGTCGCGGCCACCGCCCAGCAGGACGCGGCCGAGGCCGGCCGGGCCGCAGCCACCGCCCGCAACGCGGCCGCCGAGGCCGCCGACTACAGCCGGCAGGCGCAGGCCTCGGCCGCCGATGCCAAGAAGGACGCGGACCAGGCCGCCCAGGCCGCAACCGACGCCGAAGCGTCGGCGACGAGCGCGGCGCAGTCCGCCAAGACCGCCTGGCAGGCCCAGGCCGACGCCGACGACGCGGCCGGCCGCGCGGTCAACTCCGCGGCCAGCGCCCAGTACTCCGCGAACTGGTCACGCGCGTCCGCCGACGACGCCAGGACCGTCGCCGAACAGGCCCGCGCCTCCTCCTTCACCGCGCTGCACGATGCGACGGCCGCCGGCAAGGCGTACCAGGACGCGTACGTCACCGCCGTCACCAAGCGCGAGGCCGAGCTGGCCGAGTGGCGCAAGATGCAGGACGCGCTGCGGAAGAAGGCCGCGGACCAGCAACAGCAGCCCAAGCAGGACGACAGCTGGATCCCGAGCTGGCTCTCCGACGGTGCCACCACGGTGTGGGACTACAGCAAGCCGTTCCTCAACAAGGACCTCTGGACCGGAGTCGGCGAGACGGCCATCGGTCAACTCATGGTGGGCGTCGGTGCGTCGGGGGACTTCGCGGGCGGCGTCCTGTGCGTCACCGGAGTCGGCTGCCTGGCCGGCGCCCCGGCCATCGCCGCCAGCACCGGCCTCGTCGTCGGTGGCGCCTACACCATGACGGACGGCGTCGGGCGCTTCTCGGACGGCCTGCGGGTCGCCCTGCGCGACGCCGAGGCGAGCGGCGGCGCCGACGGCGGGAGCGTCAGCGGCAACGCCGGGATGGACGGACTGGTCAAGGTGGACAAGGCGGATCCCGCCGCCGACGCCCTGGCAAAGAAGATCGGCGGTGAATCGCGGGTCAGGTTCGCGAACTCGAGCGATCCAAGAGAATACGATGTGATCAGCGACCAGTACGTTGCGCAGTCGAAGCCGGCCGGGTTCAGCCTGGGCAGCGACTTCCGGAACCAGGCGAAGGCGACCTTCGTTGCCGCGCTGCGGACCGGCCGGACCCCGTACTTCCACTTCGAGGGACCGCCGAAGCCGGGCGTGATAGCAAAGTTGCAGGAGTACGCGCAGCGGTACGGCCTCCAGCCCGTGATCGACACCGACCCGCTGGGAGGGTGACCCGCATGTACGAGTTTCACGGATGGTTCGGCATCGCCGAGTCCGCGGAAGAAGCCGACGCCGGCTCGCTGGCAGAAGGCGTGGAGAGTCTGCGGGAGCGGATCTCGGAGATCCACTGGGCCACCGCAGAAGCCCGACTGAGCTGCCACAACGGGGAGTTCTTCCTGAACGTCGACGGCCTGGTCAACCGGCGCAGGGACGAGGCCGAGGAGTTGCGGGCACTGCTGGACCATGTGGCCGGCCGGTTCCCGGGGTCCTGGGGCCTCCTCTATGAGCGGTCGGACGACTTGGACGGCCCGCCCGGCCCCGGGGCCTTCCGGGTGAGTGTCATGGCGAGGGGGGTCATCACGGAACGCCTCGACCCGTTCCTGTCGCCCTGCCGCCCGACGATCGAGGACTGACGCGACGACGAACGCGGCTCCGGATGATCAGGGTCACTGAGACCGGTGATCACGCTCCGGGGCCGCGTTCAGCGCGCGGCGCCGGTGTGCGATGTCTTCCGGGTCCCAGCCCGGGTGGGGTACCGACGCCAGTAGCAGACGGGTGTACGGGTGCTCGGGCGCCGTCAGCAGGTCGGGCAGCGCGCGGTGCTCGACCGGGCGGCCCTGCCACAGGACCAGGGCCTCGTCGCAGACGTACCGCACCACGGCGAGGTCGTGGCTGACGAAGACCAGGCCGATGCCGGCCTCGCGGCGGATGTCGGTCAGGAGGTTGAGCACCTGGGCCTGGACCGAGACGTCCAGGGCGGAGACCGCCTCGTCGAGGACCAGCACCGCCGGCTCGACCGCGAGAGCCCGGGCGATCGCGGCGCGCTGGCGCTGGCCGCCGGAGAGCCGGCGTGGGTGGGCGGCGGCCTCGCGACTGCCGAGGCCGACCTGGGCGAGCAGTTCGCGGACCCGGGTGGCGCGGGCCGGGCGGTCGCGGTGGCCGTGCAGCCGCAGCACGCCGTCGAGGGTGTCGCCGATGGTCAGCCGCGGGTCCAGGGAGAGGTACGGGTCCTGGTAGACCATCTGCACGGCCTTGGCCCGGGCCAGCCGCGCCGCACGACCGTGCACGGCGGGCGCCAGTGGCCTGCCGAGGACCGTGATCGTGCCGGCGTCCGGGCGCTCCAGGCCGACCAGCATCCGGGCGGTGGTCGTCTTGCCGGAGCCGGACTCGCCGACCAGTCCCAGCGCACCGCCGGGCGGCAGCGAGAACGAGACCCCGTCGACGGCGAGCGTGCGGCCGAACTCCTTGCGCAGTCCGGTGACCTCCAGCAGCGCTTTCACGGGTGGACCTCCTCGGTATCGGTGGGGGACGGGATCTCGGCCACGCGCACGCAGGCCACCGCCCGGCTGGCGTCGCCGGAGTTGTCGACCAGTGGCAACAGGGCCGGTGCCTCCTGGTCGCACCGCCCGACCGAGGCGAACGCGCAGCGCGGTGCGAACGCGCACCCCGGCGCCGCCTCGTCCAGGCCGATCGGCGTGCCGGGCACCGGTCGGAGCCGCTCCAGCGGGCCCGCCAGCGGCGGGGTCGATCCGAGCAGGCCGATCGTGTAGGGGTGCCGCGGCCGGGCGAACAGCTCCGCCGCCGTCGCGTGCTCCACGATCCGCCCCGCGTACATCACGTACACCCGGTCGCAGCTCGCCGCCGCCAGCTCGATGTCATGGGTGATCAGCAGCAGGCCGAGGCCCCGGTCACGCTGGAGCCGGCCGAGCAGCGCGAGGATCTCCGCCTGGGTGCTGACGTCGAGGGCGGTGGTCGGCTCGTCGCAGAGCAGCAGGCGCGGCTCGCCGACCAGCGCGCCGGCGATCATGACGCGCTGCAGCATCCCGCCCGACAGCTGGTGCGGGTACCGCCCCAGCTGGCGCGACGGCTCCGGCAGGCCGACGGCCGCCAGCAGCTCGACCGCACGCTCCTCGGCCCGGCGCCGCGTCCAGCGGTGCGTCAGGCGCAGTGGCTCGGTGAGGAAGTCGCCGATCCGGCGGACCGGGTTGATGCCCGCGCGAGGGTCCTGGAAGATCATCGACACCGCGGCGGACCGGACCGCGCGCAGCCGGGCCTGGCCCGCACCGAGCACGTCCTCCCCCTCCACCAGCACCCGGCCGCCGTACCGCGCACCCGCCGGGAGCAGCCCGAGCGCGGCCCGCGCGGTCACCGACTTCCCGGAGCCCGACTCCCCGACCAGCCCCACGACCTCACCGGCCGCCACCCGCAGGCCGACCGCGTCGAGCACGGGCCGCGCGGTGCCGGGCAGTTCGACCGTCAGGCCGTCGATCTCCAGCAGCGGGCCGATATCCCGCAGCGGGCCGATCTCCAGCAATGAGCCGCTCACCGTGTGCCCCTCTCTCCCAGCCGCTCGCCGACCACGTTGAACGCCACCACCGTCGCCACCACGGCCACCACCGGCACCACCGCCGAGAGCGGCTGCCCGGCCAGCACGGCCGACTGCGCGTGGTTGATCATCGCGCCCCAGTCCGGCGTCGGCGGCTGCACGCCGAGCCCCAGGAACGAGAGCGCGGCCAGGTCCAGCAACGCGTAGCCGAAGTTGACGGTGGACATCGCGAGCACGGTCGGTGCGATGTTCGGCAGCAGGCCGCGGACCGCGACGTAGGCCGGCGCATGGCCCTGGACCAGGTACGCGGCGACGTACGGACGGGTCTTCTCCTGGCCGGTCAGGCCGCGCACCAGACGGGCGGTGTAGGGCAGGTAGGCGATGGCCATGCCCAGCACCGGTGCGCCCAGCCCCTTGCCGAACAGCGCCACGGCGAGGATCGCCAGCAGCAGCGACGGGAAGGCGAAGAGGATGTCGAGCACCCGGCTGATCACCGCGTCCACCCAGCCGCCGCGCCAGCCGCTGAAGAGCCCGACGGCGATGCCGCCGACGCTGGAGAAGACGACGACGCCGAGCGGGCCGAGCAGGCTGGTCCTGGCTCCCTCCAGCAGGGCGGAGAAGGTGTCGTGGCCGCCCTGGTCGGTGCCGAGCCAGTGCGCGGCGCCCGGCCCGGCCATGGTGTCGGCGAAGTCGCCGACCGTCGGGTCCTGCGGTGCCAGCCACGGCGCGAGCAGCGCCACCACGACCAGGACGGCCAGCAGGCCCAGGCAGAGCCGGAACAGCCGGTCCCGGCCGGCGAGTCGGTGCAGCACCCGGCCGACGACCGGACGGACCGTGGAAATACCGGTGTCGGTGCTCATCGCAGGCCCCCGCCCGTTCTGCCGACCCGCGGGTCGATCAGCGGATACAGCAGGTCCACCGCCGTGTTGACCAGCACGAAGGCCGCGACCACCAGCAGCACCAGCGCCTGCACGACCTGGAAGTCGAGCTCGTCCACGCACTGCACCAGCAGCGAGCCGATCCCGGACATCCCGAAGGCGGTCTCCACGATCGCGGTGCTGACGAGCATGCCCGAGACCAGCAGGCCGGAGACGGTGACGATCGGCCCGAGCGCGTTGCGGAACACGTGGCGGCGCAGCACGGCGAACCGCGGCGTGCCCCGGCTGAGCGCCACCTCGACGTGCTCGCGGCCGAGTTGGTCCAGCATCGCGCTGCGGGTGACCCGGGTGACCAGGGCCATGAAGGTCACCGCGAGCGCGATCGCGGGCAGCACCACGTGGTGCAACTGGTCCAGCAGGCCGGTGCCGTTGCCGATGGTGGGGAACCAGCCCAGCCTCACCCCGAACACGGACCGCAGCACGATCGCCGCGGCGAAGGACGGGACGGCCGCGCCGACGGTGACCAGCATCAGCACGGTGCCGTCCGTCCGGGTGCCGCGGCGTAGCGCCCCGAGCGCGCCCGCGCCGATGCCGACCACGGCGATCAGCACGGTGGCGACGGCGACCAGCAGGAGCGAGGCGGGCAGCCGGGCCGCGATGACGGCGCCGACGCTCTGGTGGAACAGGTAGGAGCGGCCGAAGTCGCCGTGCAGCACGGCGTCCAGCCAGTGCCAGTAGCGCAGCAGGAAGGGCTGGTCGAAGCCGAACTGGTGGCGGATCGAGGCGAGTTCGGAGGGGCTCGGGCTGCGTCCGCGGACCAGGAAGGAGACCGGGTCGCCGGGCGCGAGGTAGAGCGAGGAGAAGACCAGGAACGAGGTGATCAGCAGCGTCACGGCGGTGCCGGCCAGCTTGCGCAGGATGGCGAGCGCCAGGCTCATCCCTTGGCCCCGATTCCCTTGGCCCCGATCTCGGCGGCCCAGGGGTAGTACAGGTAGTCGATCGAGGGCTGCAGGCCGGTGATCCGGTTGCCGAGGAAGACCGAGACCGGCTCGGTGTAGAGCGGCAGCCAGGGCAGTTGGTCCATCGCGATCTGCTGGGCCTTGGCCGCCGCGGCGGCGTGTGCGGCCGGATCCGCGGTGCCGACGGCCTCGTTGACGGCGGCGTCGAACTGCGGGTCCGACCAGTTGCCGTAGTTGCTGAACGCACCGGTCTGCAGCGAACCGTACATGTCCAGCGGGTCGGTGATCGAGGTGTACCAGAAGGTCTCGAAGAGGTCGATGCCCTTGCGCGCGGCCGGGTCGGTGAAGAGCGCGGTGTACTTGTCCGGCGAGATGGTGTCGATCTGCGGCTTCAACCCGATGGCGGTCGCGGCCTGTTCGACGGCCTGGGTGATGATCGTGCTCTGCGAGTCGAGCGGGCTGCTGGCGATGACCACCGACTGGCCGTTCACGCCTGCGCTCGCGGCGAGTTGCCGGGCTTTGGCCGGGTCGTACGGGTACTGCGGCAGGCCCTTCAGCAGCGGATCGACGGTGCTCTGCGGGCTGTTGTTCCAGTTGTTGCGGGTGACCAGCGAGTCGGCCACCTCGCCGACCCCGCCCACGCCGGCCTTGACGATGCCCTTGCGGTCGATCGCCATCAGCAGCGCCTGCCGCACCCGCGCGTCGCCGAGCGGGCCCTTGAGGTTGCCCACCACCTCGTCGGCGACCGTGGTGTTCTGGCCGTAGTACAGCTTTCCCTTGTCGGAGCGGGCCAGTTGCGCGTAGGAGTCGGCCGGGACCATCCAGCCGCCGTCCACCTCACCGCTCTGGAAGGCGTTGACCCGGGCGGTCTCGTCGGAGAGGAAGACGAACTTCACCTGCTTCGCCTTGGCCCGCAGCGACGGGTCCCAGTAGTCGTCGAACCGCTTGAGCACGATCGACTGCCCGGGGGTCCAGGACGAGAACGCGAACGGGCCGGTGCAGTTGACGCCCTTCGCGGGGTTGCCGTAGTCCTTGCCGTCCGCCTGCAGCGTGGCGGCGGACTCGACGGTGCCGGGGCCGGCGGCCATGTACTCGTTGAAGGTGGCGTCGGGGGTGTCGAGCGTGACCGTGACCTGCATCGGGCCGGTCCGGTCCACGGACTTGACGTTGCGGAAGGGGTAGGCCCAGTCGCTGCCCAGGCTCGGATCGAGATTGCGGCGCAGCGAGGCGACCACGTCGTCGGCGGTCAGCGGCGTGCCGTCGTGGAAGTGGACGCCGCTGCGGATCGTGTAGACCCAGGTGGTGGGGGTGGGGTTGGCGAACGCGGTGGCCAGACCGGGCGAGGTGGTCAGGTCCGGGTTCCAGCGCAGCAGGCTCTCGCAGACGTTGGCCAGCACCGTGTTGGGCGGGTAGTCGAAGGAGAAGGCGTAGTCGATCGAGACCGGCTCGGCGAACAGCGACCAGGTGAAGGAGTCGACGTCGCCGACGGCCTGCGCGGTGCGGGCGGTCAGCTGGTAGCGGGCGCCGCCGGCCGCCGAGCCGCCCTGGTGGGCGGTGCCGCTGCACGAGGTCAGCGCGAGGGCGGCGAGCGGGAGAGCGGCCAGGGCGGCTCGGCGCGGTCTGGTTCGGGTCAGCGGTCTTGTTCTGGTCAGCGTTCTGGTCACGGGGGGAGCCTCCGGAAGCAGAAAAACGTCATGTGGTCAGCTGGTGGTGACGTGGACGGCCCGACCGTCGACGAAGGTCATCCGGACCCTGGCGGAGCCGATCTCCTCGACCGGTCCCGCGAACGGATCCCGGTCGAGCACCACCAGATCGGCGCACTTGCCGGGTTCGACGGTCCCGGTCTCGGCGTCGAGGTGGTTCGCCCAGGCGCTGCCGGCGGTGTAGGCGGTGAAGGCCTGGGCGAGCGTCAGCGCCTGTTCCGGGTAGAAGGGCCGCCGAGCGGCGCCGCCGCGCTGGGTCTGATGGTGGGGACCCACCTGGTGCCGGGGAGCCGAGCGGTTGACGGCGACGTGCATGCCCCAGAGCGGGTTGGGGCTGCTCACCGACCAGTCACTGCCCGCGACGATCCGCGCGCCGGCGCGGGCCAGGTCGCCGAACGGGTACTGCAGGGCGGCTCGTTCGGGGCCGAGGAAGGGGATGGTGAGCTCGTCCATCTGCGGCTCGTGGGCCGCCCAGAGGGCCTGGATGTTGGCGGCGGCACCGAGTTCGGCGAACCGCTTGATGTCATCCGGGTGGACGACCTGGAGGTGCGCGAGGTGGTGCCGGTTGTCGTTGGCGCCGTTCGCGCTCCGGGCCAGCTCCAGCGCGTCGAGCACCTCGCGGACGGCCCGGTCGCCGAGGGCGTGGAAGTGCAACTGGAAGCCGAGCGCGTCGAGTTGCGGCACCGCGGCGCGGAGCACGGCCGGATCGACAAAGCTGAGGCCGGAGTTGGCGGTGGCGCAGCCGCAGGCATCGAGGTAGGGCTCCAGCATGCTCGCGGTGAAGTTCTCCGCGATGCCGTCCTGCATGATCTTGACGGTGGTGGCGTTGAACCGGCCGACCCGGCCGTGCAGCCGGCGCTCCACCAGCTCGGGGATCTGTTCGAGACCGCGCCGGCGGTCCCACCAGAGCGCGCCGACCACGCGGGCCAGCAGCGATCCGTCGCGGGCGGCATCGAGGTAGACGGGGTAGTTGTCCGGATTGCCGGGGAAGCTGCCGATCATGGCGTCCTGCCAGGCGGTGACGCCGAGCGAGAACAGGTACCGCTGGGCGGCCAGCAGCCCGGCCCGCGCCTCGGCGGGGGTGGCGGCGGGGACGTGCCGGGCCACCAGGTCCATGGCGCCCTCCTGGAGGGTGCCGATCGGGGTGCCGTCCGGCTCCCGCTCGATCCGGCCGTCGGCCGGGTCAGCGGTGTCGCGGCCCACGCCGGCCAGCTCCAGGGCGCGGGTGTTGACCCAGGCGCCGTGCCCGTCGCGGTTGGTGAGCAGCACCGGGCGGTGCGGGACGACGGCGTCGAGCATGACCCGGGTGGGGATGCCGTCGGGGAAGACGTCCATCGACCAGCCGCCGCCGCAGATCCACTCGGCGTCCGGGTGCTCGGCCGCGTAGCCGGCGACGGCCGCCAGGTAGTCGTCGATGCTGCGCCGGCCGGACAGGTCGCAGCGGAGCAACTGCACCCCGGCGACCACCGGATGCACATGGGCGTCCTGGAAGCCCGGCGCCAGCAGCCCGCCGTCGAGGTCGATCACCTCGGTGGCCGGGCCGGTCAGCTGCTCGCGCAGCTCGCGCTCGTCGCCGACCGCCTGGATGAGTCCGTCGCGGACGGCGACGGCGGCCGGCACCGGCGCGCCGCCGGTCGCGGTGAACACCCGGCCGCCGCGAAAGAGTAAGTCGGCAGCATGACGTGACGGTTCTTCAGCATTCATCCGCTGTTCCCTCCCGAGTGGTGGTGAAGAGGAGTGAAGCGCTGCGCAACGGTGTTGTCAACGGTAGTGTCAACACTGTTGCGCGCAGCCGGGGCCGCGTCGCTACACTGGCGGCACCATGTCGAAGTCAGCCTCGAACCCGTCCCCCTCGCAGGCCGCGGCGGCGCCCTCCCGCGCGCGCAACCGGCGCTCGGGGAGCCAGCTCAGTCCCGAAACGATCATCGAAGCGAGCCTGCGGATCGCCGCCCGCGGCGGCGCCGACGCCTTCACCGTGCGACGCCTCGGCGAGGAGCTCGGCGCCGATCCGACCGCCGTCTACCGCCACTTCCGCGACAAGGACGACCTGCTGCTGGAAGTAGCCGACCGCACCCTCGGCGAGGTGCTGGACAGCATCCCCGATGGCCTGGGCTGGCAGGACCGGATCCGCGCCCTGGCCGACGGCTCGCTCGCGGTCGCGCTCAAGTACCCGGCCGTCGCCTCGGCGATGGCCAGCCGGACCACCCGCCGGACCAACGAGTTCCGCATCGTCGAGCTGATCCTCGGTGCGGTCACCGAGGCCGGCCTGACCGGCGCCGAGGCGGCGGTCCACTACCGGATGGTCGGCGACTCGCTGCTCGCCCTGGTCGGCCAGCGCGCGGCCTACCTGCTCTTCTCCCCCGAGGCACGAGCGGCGGACGAAGCGTCCTGGACCCGGGAGTACCGGCTGGTCGATCCGGTCGCGTTCCCCCAGATCACGACGGTGGCCAAGGAGTTGGCGCAGGTCACCCAGGACGGCGTCTACCGGGTCCGGGTCGAGGCGCTGATCACGGCGATCGAGCGACGGGCGGCGGAGCTGGCCGCCGTCCCCGGCAAGGGCCGGTAGGAGCCAATCTGCGCAACGTTGTTGACAACACCGTTGCGGCGCCGTTCACTCCTGGTCAACAGTTCGATCCCCCAGAGAGGGGCTCTGCCATGGACCGGGAACCAGCCAGACCGAACACCCCATCCACCACCCGCACCACCACCACCCGCACCGGGATGCCGGCCGGCCTCGGCCTCGCCTTCTCGCTGGAGGGCGAGGCCCGACGGCGCGGCATGCCCGTCGCCGAGGTCGCCGGCGAGCGGGCCGAGCGGGCCGAGCGGGCCGCGCACCAGCTGAGCCGCCGTCAACTCCTGGCCGCCGGCGCAGGTGCGGCCGCCGCCGCCTCGCTGGCCGGGGCCGCCCACGCGGCCGCCGCGCCGGACCCCGCCGCGGCCGCGAACTCCGTCACCGCGCCACGCGTCGTGATCGTCGGCGCGGGCCTGGCGGGGCTGCGCTGCGCGCACCAGCTCTGGACCGGCGCGCGGCCGCTCGCCGGCACCGTCTACGAGGCCGACACCACCCACCTCGGCGGCCGGTGCTGGTCGCTGCGCGGCTACTTCGCCGACGGCATGGTCAGCGAGCACGGCGGCTCGTTCATCAGTTCCACCGACACCGCCGTGCTCCGGCTCGCCTCCTCCTTCGGCCTCAAGACCGAGTACGCCAACGGCGGTTCGCTCGACTCGGGCGACTACGCCGGCCGGATCGACGGCGCGCGGTACGACGGCCCGCAGCAGCAGGCCGACTGGGTCGCCGAGGCCTACCCCGCCTTCGCCGCCTCCTACGCCGCCATGGGCACCCCGCGCTGGAACGGCGCGACAGCGGAGGGGCAGCGGCTCGACCGGCTCTCCTGCCTCGACTACCTGGCCGAGATCGGCCTGCCCGCCGGCTCCGCGCTGAACCTGCTCATCCAGTCGATCCAGTTGCAGGGCGGTGGCGAGCCCGCGCAGGCCTCGGCGATCGGCATGATCGGATTCCTGGGTGGCTCCGCGACCTTCGACGGCGCCCCCGGATTCGACGAGAAGTACCATATCGTCGGCGGCAACGACCAGCTGGTCAGCACCATGGTCGCGCACCTGCCCCCGGGCACCGTGCAGCAGGGCTACCGGCTGGTGGCCGTGGCGCAGACAAGCAACGGCAGCTACACCTGCACCTTCGACCGCACCGACGGCGGCGGGTCCAGCGTCTGCGTCCAGGCGGACCACCTGGTCCTCGCGCTGCCGTTCAGCACCCTGCGCACCGTGGACCTCTCCAGGGCCGGCCTCTCGCCGTTGAAGCTGCAGGCGATCCAGTGCCAGGGCATGGGCCAGAACGCGAAGCTGGTCACCCAGCTGCGGACCAAGACCTGGCCCGCCCTGGGCTACAACGGCATCAGCAACACCGCCCCGAGCGGCTACCAGACCGCCTGGGACGGCTCGGTGCAGCTCGGGCCCGGCGGCGGCCCGGCACTGCTGGTCAACTTCCCCGGTGGGAACACCGCCCGCAGCGTCCTCACCGGCGCCGCCCACGGCCCGGCGCCGGCCGCCGACGTGAACCGGTTCCTCGGCCAGATCGAGCAGGTCTACCCCGGCACCACGGCCGCCTACAACGGCCTCGCCTACGAGGACCACTGGTCGCTCGACCCGTGGCACCTCGGCGCCTACCACTACTACGAGGTCGGGCAGTACACCACGATCGCCGGCTACGAGGCGGCCCAGGAGGGCGGGATCCACTTCGCCGGCGAGCACACCGACGTCGACAACGCGACCCTCAACGCGGCCGTGGCGTCGGGCGAGCGGGTGGCGGCGGAGATCACGGCGCAGGTCTGAGCTCACGGGCCGCTGCTCGCACGATATATAACGGTCTCTCATCTTCGCCTTGGTGAAGGCCTGTTGTGGGTAGGTACCCGGTCCGGCCCACGGATCGCGGGCCGTCGGGGTCGAGACGGTGCGCGAGGTGTCCGTGGCGAGTGGTCCTGACAGCGCTGCCGGCGCGGACGCGCTGCTGCAGCTCAGGAGAGTCAACAAGCACTACGGGCAGGCGCACGTGCTGCGCGACGTCGATCTCGATGTGCGGCCGGGCGAGGTCGTGGTGCTGCTGGGCGCCTCCGGATCCGGCAAGTCGACGCTCTGCCGGTGCGTGAACCGGCTGGAGACCATCGACTCCGGCGAGATCATCCTGGACGGCACCCCGATCCCGGCCGAAGGCCGCGAACTCGCCCGTCTGCGCGCCCAGGTCGGCATGGTGTTCCAGTCGTTCAACCTGTTCGGGCACCGGACCGTGCTGGACAACATCACGCTCGCGCCGGTCCGGGTGCGCGGGCTGCCCCGCGAGCAGGCCGAGGCCCGCGCGCGGGAGCTGCTCGACCGGGTCGGGCTCGCCGACAAGGCCGCCGCGCACCCGGCCGAGCTCTCCGGCGGGCAGCAGCAACGCGTCGCGATCGCCCGGACCCTGGCGATGGACCCGCGGCTGATCCTGTTCGACGAACCCACCTCCGCACTGGATCCCGAGATGATCGGCGAAGTGCTGGCGGTGATGACCGAACTCGCCGCCGAGGGCATGACCATGCTCGTGGTGACGCACGAGATGGGATTCGCCCGCCGCGCCGCCGATCGGGTGGCGTTCATGGACCAGGGCCGGATCGTGGAGACCGCGCCGCCCGACGTCTTCTTCGATCACCCGGACACCGACCGCGCCCGCGACTTCCTCGCCAAGATCCTGCGGCACTGACGGCCGACCCTGATCGCCGCACCACCTGTGGGCTCCCAACGCCAGCAAGGAGACTCCCTCTTGACCACACGCTCCTCCCTCGCCGCCCCGGCGCTGCTGCTGACCCTGACGGTCGCGGCCGGTCTGACCGCGTGCAGCAGTTCCGCCGGCAAACTGCCGGCCCCACCCGGCTCGTCCGCGTCCGGGGTCGGCTACCAGCAGGTGATCGACGACGCGCCGGTGGCCGACGCCTCGGCCATCCCGGCCGGCAGCCTGATGGCGAAGATCAAGGCCCACGGCACACTGAACGTCGGCGGCACCGACGCCGCGGCACTCTTCGCCCTCAAGGACCCGGTCAGCGGCAAGGTGACCGGTTTCGACGCGGGCCTGGCCGACATGCTCGCCAAGTACATCATCGGCAGGCCGAGCACCAACCGGGTCCAGGTCGACGCCACCACCCGTGAAGTGCTGCTGCAGAACGGCACGGTGGACACGGTGATCGCCACCTACACCATCACCCCGGCCCGTGCGCAGAAGGTCGGCTTCGCGGGCCCGTACTACTCCTCCGGCGACGCGATCCTGGTCAAGTCGTCCGACACCGGCATCACCAAGGCGGCCGACCTCAACGGCAAGTCGGTCTGCACCGAGACGAGTTCGACCGCCGCCAACGACATCAAGCAGTTCGCGCCGAGCGCCAAGATCGTGCTGTTCCAGACCAACGCCGAGTGCCAGCAGGCCGTGGAACAGGGCCGGACCGACGCGTATGTGCTGGACCAGGCACTGCTGTTGGGCGACGCGGCCCGGGACAAGAGCGTCAAGGTGGTCGGACAGCCGTTCACCGACGAGCCGTACGGCATCGGCGTGCCGCTGGACTCGCCCGCCATGAAGGCCTTCGTCAACGACTGGCTGAAGCTGATCGAGTCGGACGGCGAGTGGGCCAAGCTCTGGAAGGCGACGGTCGGCACCGAACTCGCCGGTGACGCCCCGACGCCGCCCGTCATCGGCTCGGCCGCCGGGAGCTGAGTCCGGTGCCGACCGGGGTCCTGAGCCAGCTCGGCGACGGCCTGCTGCGCACCGTGGAGATGACGGCGCTGGCCGCCGCGGGCGCGCTGCTGCTGGGGGTACTGCTGGCGATCTGCCGGATCAGCCCGATCCCCCCGCTGCGGCTGGCCGGCGCTGCGTACGTCACGGCGTTCCGCAACATTCCGCTGCTGGTGCTGCTGGTGCTGTTCGTCTTCGGGATGCCAGAAGTCGGGCTGCTCTACCCGCTGTTCACGACGGTGTCGCTCACCATGGCGCTGTACTGGGCCGCCTTCGTCTGCGAGGTGGTGCGCTCGGGCGTGCGGACCGTGCCGCGCGGGCAGATCGAGGCGGCCCGGGCGCTCGGCCTGACCTTCACGCAGTGCCTGCGCCACGTGGTGATCCCGCAGGCGCTGCGCTCGATGGTGCAGCCGCTGGGCAACGTGTTCATCGGCCTGGCGCTGGGCACCTCGCTGGCCGCCGCCGTCGGCGTGCCCGAACTCACCGGCCAGGCACAGCTGGTGACGATCAAGTACGACAACCCACTGACCACCTTCGCGCTGACCACGGTGGTCTACGTGGCCATCACCCTGACCTCCGGGCTGATCGCAGGCCGGATCGAACGGAAGGTGGCGATGAAACGGTGAACGACGACCAGCTGTTCGACGCCCCGGGCCCGCGGGGCCGGCGCCGGATCCGGATCGCCACGATCGCCTCGCTCCTGGTGCTGGCCGGGCTGCTGGCCCTGGCGCTGCGCCAGTTCGCCGCGCACGGGCAACTGGCCGCTGCCCAGTGGCAGATGTTCACCCAGTGGCCGATCATCCGGTTCCTGCTCGACGGCGTCGGCCGGACCCTGCTGGTCACCGCCGTCGCCGCCGGACTGGCGCTGCCGCTGGGCGCGTTGATCGCGCTGGTCCGGCTCGGCCGCAGCCGATGGGCACGGGCGCCGGCCCGTGGCTACGTGGAGTTGTTCCGGGCCGTACCGCTGCTGTTGCTGCTGTACGTCTTCCTGTTCGGCCTGCCCCGGGCCGGGCTCACCCTGCCGGTGTTCTGGCAGCTGGTCGTCCCGATCGTGCTCGTCAACGCGGCCGCGCTGTCCGAGATCTTCCGGGCCGGTGTGCTGGCCCTGGACCGCGGCCAGTCCGAGGCCGCGTACAGCCTCGGCATGACGTACTGGCAGGCGATGACCTGGGTGGTGATCCCGCAGGCGGTCAGCCGGCTGGTCCCGAGCCTGGTCAGCCAGCTGGTCCGGCTGCTGAAGGACTCCACCCTCGGCTATGTGGTCAGCTACCTCGAACTCCTGCACGAGGCCCAGGTGCTGGGCGAGTACTACCACAGCGTGCTGCCCACCTACCTGGTCGCGGCAGCCTGCTTCGTCCTCCTCAACACCGCCCTGTCCACCCTGGCCACCTGGCTGGAGCGCCGCCGGAGCTAGGTCTGCCCGGGAGCGGCCCGCTCGCGTGCCCGTGCGTAGCGCGCGGCCAGCGGGCCGTAGGTCAGGCCGTGCAGGAGCAGGCTCATCAGCACCGTCATCGTCATCACCTGGCCGACCAGGTCGGCGGCATGCGGGTCGGCCGGGGCCAGGGCGATGAAGGCGAGCAGGCCGAAGACGATGGACGCCAGGCCGCGCGGACCCAGCCAGGCCAGCAACCAGCGGTCGGCCCGGTCCAGGTCGCTGCCGCGCAGGCTGAGCAGCACCGGCAGGATCCGCACCACCGTCAGCGACAGGGCCGCGTACGCCACCACCCGGCCGTCGAAGGCGCCGGTGAAGGCCTGGGTGACGATCTTGCCGAAGACGAACCAGACCGCCAGCGAGAGCAGCGTGCCGGTGTCCTCCACCAGGTGCAGGGCCTGCGCCGGCAGCTCCCGGGAGTACGGGGTGAAGCAGAGGCCGGCCACGAACGCGGCGACGAAGCCGTTGCCGTGCAGCTCCATCGCCAGCGCGTACGCCGCCAGCGGCAGCGCGAGGATCCCCAGCCGCACCGCGGCGGGCCGGGTCCAGCCGGCCCGCCAGGCGCGGCGCAGCAGCCAGCCGCCGGGCCGGCCCACCAGAAGACCGGCGAGCAGGGCCCAGAGCAGCGCGTTGACGGCGTCCCCCAGCTGGTCGGAGGGCACCTCGTGGACGCCGCCGTGCGCCTCGAAGCCCGCGAGGCAGAGCAGGAAGACCGGGGCCACGACGCCGTCGTTCAGCCCGCTCTCGACCGTGAGCACCCCGCGCAGCCAGGCCGGCAGCCGCGCGTCGCGGATCAGCTCGGCGGCGGGGGCCAGGTCGATGGGGACCGTCACCGTGGCGAGGAGCGCGGCCTGCCACCAGCCGCCACCCCAGAAGAGCAGGCCGCCCATCAGCAGGCCGGTGGCCAGGGTCAGCGGCAGGGCCACGACCAGCAGCCGGGTCAGCAGCCCGCGCTGCGCGTGCACGACCCCGGTGGGCACCTCGGTGGCGTCGGTGAAGAGCAGCACCGCGAGGATGATCTCGACCGCGTGCTCGGCGTTCGAGGTGGTCAGGTTGATCTGCACCAGCGGGTGCGTGCCGAGGGTCAGCACCACGCCCGCGGCGGTCATGGCCACCGGCGCCGTGACGCTCCAGCGCGCCAGCCGGCCGGCCACCAGGGCCCAGGCGAAGAGCGTGCCCATGCTGACGGCCAGGGCGATCACGCGGGCACCTGCCTTTCCCGGTGCGTGACCGGACGGCTGCGAAGTGATCACGATCGTACGACCGGGAACGGCCCGCGCCCGGGTGCCTGGCCGGGTTTAGCCTGACCTTAGACGTTGGTTAGCCGCTGCTGTGCGCACGCGTTCGCCGCCGGCCGCGACCATACGATCGCCGAGGTCACCCGTCAGAAGGACCGGAGCCAGAAATCCATGACCTCGACTTCCGCCGTGTTGCTCTCCGTCCTCGGCGCTCGCCCGGCCGCGGCGGCCGCCGTCGTACCGATTCCGGGCTCACCGCTGGACGCCTACGACCGGCAGATCCCGTACGACCTGGGCGTGCACCGGATCGCCCGGCTGGCCGCGATCGTCTCCTACGTGCTGATGGTCACCACCGTGCTGCTCGGGGTGGTGCTCCGGATGCGCTACTTCCAGCGCACCGTCCATCGCCGGACGGTGTACGGCGCGCACATGACCCTCGCGCTCTCCGCGCTGATCTTCGGGGCGCTGCACGGGGTGACCTTCTGCTACCAGCCGGTCTGGGCGATCGGTGTCGGGAACCTGCTCGTGCCGTTCACCGGGGACCTGCAGCGGGTACCGGTCGGCCTCGGCGTGCTGGGCACCGAGCTGGCCGTCGCGGTCGGGTGCTCGGTGTGGCTGCAGCAGAAGCTCGGCTATGCGCGGTGGCTGAGGTTCCACCAGCTCGGCTACCTCGCGTTCGCACTGATCTGGCTGCACGTGCTGACCGTCCATCCGGAGCCGCGGCACGTCAACCCGGTCGCGGTCGGGGTCGCGGCCGGTGCGCTGGCCTGCCTGCTGGCCTTCCTGATCCGGGCGCTGCCGTCGCGGTCCCGGCTGCGTTGACAGCAGAGGCAGCTGGTCAGTGCGCGAGGATCGCCTGGCTGGCCACGAGCTCCCGGTACGGCAGGCAGCGCTCCAGCAGGGTGGAGTGGTCGCCGGCGTCGACGACGGTGCCGCGGTTCATCATGATCACGTGGCGGGCGTGCTGCACGGTGGAGAGCCGGTGGGCGACCACGATCACCGCGCGGGTCGCCGCCAGGTCCGCCACGATCGCGCGGAACCGCTGCTCGTTGAGCCCGTCCAGCTGGCTGGTCGGCTCGTCCAGCAGCACGATCTCGGCGTCGGAGAGCAGCGCCCGCGCGAGCGCCATCCGCTGGCGCTGGCCGCCGGACAGGTCGGACTCGCGGCCGAGCGGTGTGTCGAGGCCCTGCGGCAGCCGGGCGATGTCCTCGGTGAGGCCGACGGCGTCGAGCGCGGCGGTGAGCTCGCCGTCGCCGGCCTGCCGGGCGCGGCCGAGCTGCAGGTTCTCCCGGGCGGTCGCCTCCAGCAGCGTGAACGCCTGGTCGACGTAGGCGATCCGGGCCCGCAGCGCGTCCAGCGGCCAGCTCCCGGTGTCGTGGCCGAGCACCGCGATGGAGCCCGAGGTGGGCCGGACGAAGCGGTCGATCAGCGAGAGCGTGGTGCTCTTGCCGGCTCCCGAGGGGCCGACCACGGCGGTCAGGCCGGTACGGGCGGTGCTGAACGAGATGCCGCGCAGCGCGGCGTCCCGCGAGCCGGTGTGGGTGAACGAGACGGAGCGGAAGACCACCGACGGCGCGTCCGGCAGCGGGGGCGGCACCGCGCGCTCGGCGTCCTGCGGATCGGTTTCGGTTGCGAGCGCGAGCAGTTCGGTGCAGCGGTCCCGGGCGGCCAGTCCGGCCTGGAGCCGGCCGAAGCCGGTGGCCAGCGCGCTGATCGAGGGCACGGTCTGCAGCAGGTAGAGCAGGAACGCGGCGAACGCCGCCGCCTTGAGGCCGCCGGTGGCCATCCGGGCGCCGCCGGTGAGGATCACGGCGATCATCGCGAGCTGGTTGCCGAGCGTCAGCACCGCCGGGATCAGCGAGTTGAGGCGCCCGCCCACCAGCGAGACGGCGCGCAGCCGTTCGGCGTCCGCGGCGAGCGCGCGGGCGGCCATCGGCTCGGCCCGGTACGCCTTGATCGTGGTGAGCGCCTCCAGGTTGGCGGTGAAGCGCTGCGCGATCCGACCCACGGCGTCCTGCTGGCCGGTCACGTTGGCCTTCATCCGGCGCACGATCAGCAGCACCAAGGCGGTGAGCACGACGAACGCGAGGACGGTGACCAGCGTGAGGATCCAGTCGATCCACAGCATCACGAGCAGCGTCGCCGTCACCGTCAGCGCGGCCAGCGGCAGTTGGGTGGCCACATCGACGACCTGGCGCAGCAGCAGCGCGTCGGAGGTGATCCGGGCGGTGAGCTCGCCGGTGCCCTGGGCGCGGACCACGGCCAGCGGCAGGCGGAGCGTGTGCTCCATGATCCTGGTGCGCAGCCGGTAGGTCATCCGCTCGCCGATCCGGGCGAGCAGGAAGCTCGACAGCGCCTGGGTGAGCGCGCCGACGGCGGCGGCCGCGCACATCAGCAGGACGTCGGGGCCGAGCGCGTGGTGCGCGGAGAAGTCGGTGATGATCTTCCGGACCAGCAGCGGCAGGGCGAGCGCGGCGGCGGTGGAGCCCAGCGCGAGCAGCAGTGCGACGGCCAGCGCCCCCGGCTCGGTGGTGAGTTCACGGCGCAGCCGGACCCGGTCCGGCGCGTGGTGGGCGGTGCGGGCGGGCTGGTCGGCCACGGGATCCTCTCGGCTGGATGGGGAGGGAACGGGTGCGGGGGAACGGGTGCGGCGAACGGGCACGGACCGGGCCGCAGCGGTGGGTTCACCGCTGCGGCCCGGCCGGCTCCGCGCTGGTGCCCGCCCCACCGGACGGGCCGCCGCATCAGAGGCAGAGCAGCGTGCTGACCGTGCTGGTGGTGCAGTTGAGCGCGCTCAGCGAGCTGACGCTGGCCAGGGTGTCGTCGATCTGGGCCGCCTCGGTCTCGGCGGGCTCCATGGTCTGCAGGTCGAGGATCGCCATGACTGTCTCCTTTACTAAGGGGTGGATCGCCCGGCCGGCGGCCGGGAGTCGGTGGGGGCGCCGAGAAGGCGCCCGGGGGGTCGGCCAGGCCTCAGTCGGGCCGGCCGGTCAGTGCGGGCCGGCCGGTCCAGGGGAGGAAGGCCGTGCCGGCCAGCGCCGTGCCGAGCGCGAGCAGCACACCGGCGGAGCCGGTCGCCAGGTCTGCCGAGAGCCGCAGCAACTGATCGCCGGGAAAGGCGAGTTGCCCCTGGTAGGAGATCTGGTGCCAGGCCAGCAGGGCCCGTTGCTGCTCCAGCAGCGCCGCAGCGCCCGGCTCGGCCGCCCGGTGCCGGGTCAGCGCCGCGTAACCGATCAGCCCCGCCCGCCCGTTGAACAGGCCGGGCTGGATGATGAACTCGGGCTCCGCGGCCCGGCGGATCGCCTGCTCGTGCCGGGCCGACGGGCTGTCCGGGCGGTGCTCCAGCAGCGCGTGCAGCGCGAGGCCGATGCCGGCACTGCCGGTCTCCAGGTAGGGCAGCACCCGGCGCTTGTCGATGACCTGCAAGGTGCCGTCGGCGACCGTCGTGCAGCGGTCGAGGTCCAGCGCCAGCAGTGCCTCGGCCTGGTCGAGCAGGGCGCTCTCGCCGACCTGCTCGTGGAGCCGGACCAGCGCGAGTGCGGTGCCGGCGGCCCCGGCCAGCAGGCCCGCCCGGCGGCCCGGATCGCTGCGGCCGGCCTTCTCCAGCACGGCGGCCGAGGCGCGGGCGAGCGCGAGCGACTCGTCCAGCAGCCGGTCCGCGCCGGTGACCCCGGCGAAGTGCAGCAGCGTGAGCGCGATGCCGGGCGCGCCGGCGGCCAGGCCCGGCTGCGGTTCGTCGTCCGGGGCCGCGGCCAGGCGGCGCAGCAGGTCGAGCGCCGCGTCGCGTTCGCCGAGCAGGTCCAGCACGTACGCGACGCCGTGGCCGCCGTGGTACAGGCCTGGTTCGACCGGATGCTCGGCGGCGGCCCGGACCAGCCAACGGACGTGCCCGGGATCGATCGCGGCGCCGGTGGCGTGCAGCACGTAGAGGACGCCGGCCGCGCCGTGGGCCAGGCCCAGGCCACCGTGGGTGAACTGGGCGACGTCCCCCGGGAAGAGCCGGTCGGCGCGGTCCGGGGTGGCCATCGCCGCGATGCCGGCGGCCAGCGAGTCCCTGATCCGCGGCCAGTCGGCGGACGGCGCGGTGAGCAGCTCGCCGAGCTCCGCGCGGCGCCGGCCCAGCTCGGGGCGCGGGGACCGGCCGGCGGCGGGATCCGGGCCGAGCAGGCGGCGGATCTCGGCGGTGTAGCCCTCGGGCACCGGGAATCGGTGCTCGATCGCGTCGGCGAGCTCGCCGGCCTTGCCCGGGTCGAGCGCGGGCAGTTGGGCCAGCGGCAGGAAGAGCCAGAGCCGGATCGCGGCCAGACCGTAACGGTCGATCTGCTGGCCGGTGAAGCCCCGCGGCGCGGCGAAGCCGGCCGCGCCGAGCGCCGGGCGGACGAACTCGTCCTCGGTGCTGGCGAGTTCGAAGTCGATGAAGCAGATGTCACCGCCCGGCCGGATGATCACGTTGCGCGGGTGGAGGTCGCCGAAGACCACGCCGCGGGCGTGGATCGCAGCCAGCACCTGCTCCAGGCGGTCCACGATGGCCAGCGCCTCACGGGTGTACTCGGCGACGACGGCCTCGTCGGCGTCCGGGTGGATCAGCGGGTAGCGGGCCGCCAGCCATTCGCTCAGCGACTTGCCCTCGACGAACTCCTGGACGAGGAACTCGTGTTCCCAGGCCGTCAGCAGCCCGTGCTGCGCGGGGACGCCACGCACGCCCGCCAGCCGGACCAGGGTTCGGTGCTCATTGCGCAGCCTGGTCACGGCATCGACCCCGCGCTGGTCCAGACCGGCGAACGGCCGGGCCTCCTTGAGCACCAACTGCGGCCCCCCATCGCCGTCCTGCGCCAGGTACACGCCGCCCGCGTTGGAGAAGTGCAGGACCCGCTGCACCTGATATGGCAGCCCGGTGTCCCGCTGCGCCGCCCGCGCGGCCACCGCCGGCGCGATCACGGCCGGCACCGGCGCCCAGGACGGCACCGCGAACCCGGGGCCGCGCACGTCCGGCACCAGCCGGCCGTCCGGACCGAGCAGCGCGAGCACCCGCTCGCCCGCCTCGTTGCGGCAGTGGCGCTCCGCGAACCCCCCGTACCGCAGGTAGAGCGGGCCGTCGCCCCAGCGCAGGTCGCTGAGGATGTACGGCCCCTTGCGACCGGCCAGCGCGCCGCCCAGGCCGTCGAGACATCGCTCCAGCTCCGCTTCGTCCACCGGGTACAGCGCGCAGAACTTCCCGCTGGCGCCGCGCGGTGCGTACTTGGAGTTCTGCACCTGGAGGACGGGCAGCCCGCGCAGGAACTTGAACGTGATGCGCTCCCGCAGGCAGAACGCGTAGACCTGCTCCAGCACGTGTTCGGCGTCCTCGGCGCGCGAGGAGACGTGGATCTTCCAGCCCTGCGGCGGGAGTCGGACGCCCACCGGCCGCACCACGGACCAGATCTCCTGCTCACCGCGCTGCCAGCCCGCCGGCAGCGGCCGGCTGACGGCGTCGAACTCCTCCTGCGCGCCCCAGCGTTGCGGCGAGTCGTAGAAGACCGGATCGGCGAAGGCGTAGGCCTCGTAGCGGTTGTCCAACGGAACCCTCCTCGGAGCGCGGGGGCACAGGCGGGCAGGACGGCGAACGCTGGAGACAGTCCGCTGCCCCGACCAGGACGGCATGACGGCATGACGGCAGGCGGCAGTACGGCGAGATGGCAGTACGGCGGAGATGGTGGAGACGGTGGAACAGCGAGACGGCAGTGCAACGGTAACCGGCGAGTGAGGCCGGTCCTGCTCTGCGACTCCACGAAATATGCGGGTGCCCGCAGATCGTCCGCAACGGCGTGAGCATGGCTATTCCAGAGGAATATGCGCACCGGCGCGGCCGAAGGCCGCAGAACGAGCCGGGCGCTCGAATGCGCGCTGCGCGGGCCTCGGGCGCGTGCGCCGGGAGCGGACCGCCGGCGCCCCGCGAAACGCGCCGGGCGGGCCGACCTGAGCGCTGAGCTGGGCGGCACGGGGGATCGCCCGGGGAGCGGGGCCCGCCATCGGCGGCGGGCAGGCAACGGTGGCCACCGGCGCACGCGCGGCGGAGTTCATGGTTCCGCCAACCATCAGTCACCGGACCGGATTTGGGCATTCAGCCGAGCCGCAGCAGCGGCAACGGCCCGGCCCGGACACCGGCCGTCGGCAGATGACGGCCGGGCCGGCGCGTGGCGTCAGGAGGTCGGGATGGCCGGGATGGCCGGGATCGGTCGGGACCTGCCAGGGACGATCAGGTGCTCAGGATGCGCGGGGCTCGTGGCCGGCGGCGAGTGGCAGCGGCCAGTTCGGCGGCTCGGGCAGCGGCTGGTCCGAGCCGAGCGCGGCGGCCGTCGTTCGGCCGCTGAGCCAGCCGAGCACGGCGTGGCCGGCGCCGCTGACGGTGGGGCCGGTCGGAACGAGCGTCCAGGAGCGGCCGAGATCGACGGCCTCGATGCGGGCGACGGGGAACGCGCGCGCGGTCAGCGCGGCGACGGTGTCGTCGAGTGCCCAGGCCACGTACGCGTCGGGCCAGTCGGCCGTCCGGTAGCCGGTGTCCAGGTCCAGGTGGTGGGTTTCGAGCTCGCGCCAGCAGCGGAACAGCGTGTACCAGGCCGGGTGCGACCAGCCCGCCAGCGCCGTGACCGGGTGGTCCCACCGCTCGGCGGGCATCGCCGCGGCGTCCGCGAGCAGCTGGTCGAGCCGGCCGGCCAGGTCCGCGGCGAGCTCGGCGGCGGGGCGGTCGGCGCCCTGCTCGACGGCGCGGGCGATCGTCGCGCCGTCGGCCCGCGGACCGGGCTCGACCCCGGTGCGGGCCAGGGCGAGCAGCCAGAGGTAGGCGTCGACGCTGCGGGCGAGGTGGCTGATCACAGTGCCGCGACTCCACCCGGGCAGCGCCGCGGGCGCACGGAGCTGAGCGTCGCTCAGCTCCGCCTGGGTGGCGGCCAGCCGGGCGCCGGAGCGGGCGACTTCGTCGATGATCTCGTTGATATCGGGCACGCCGGTACCTTAGGGCTTGCCCGGAACGGCCGCCCGACGGGGGGTCGGCAGGCCCGCAGGCCGCAGCTCGGGTGGTGGGGACCGACCAAGCCGACCGGCTGACCGGCCCGCCGGCCGGTCAGCCAGTCAACCGGTCAGCCGGTCAGCCGGCCGTGCAGTTGGCCCGGAGCTGCGCGGCGGCCAGGTGCTCGGTGCTGTTGGTGGCACCGCGGTTGACCAGCTTGACCGCGATCTGGCCGCCCTTCAGCGCGAAGCTGCCCGCCCGCACCCAGCCGGCGCCGCGGCTCCCGGCCTGGTCGATGATGAACGAGTCGTAGCCGGCGGAGGCGTTCGGCTGGTCCAGCACGAAGTACTGCGCCGGATGCCCGTCCACGTCGAGCGGGTTGCGGCTGGACGGCACGTAGACGTCGATGGCGCAGGTCCCGTTGGCGACCGGGGCGGTCTGGAACGACCAGACGATCCGCTCGCTCGCGTCGTCGTGGTTGGCGTTGCCGGACATCGGCATGGCGTCGAAGCTGCCGTTGCAGCCGTCCCCGGTCCAGCCGCCGCCGGAGACGGTGTACCAGCCCGCCTGTCCCTGGGAGAACCGGTTGTTCAGGTCTCCGTTGTAGGCGGCACCGCTCCGGCCACCACAGCCCGGACCGGTGACCGCCTGGAACGAGGCCGGCGGCGCGGGGGGCTGCACCGGAGCGGGGGGTGCCGCCGGGGGGACGACCGGCCCGATCCCACCATGGGACGGCCAGCCGGCGCCCGGCGCCTGGGCCGGTGCCGGAGCCGGAGCCTGGGCGGGTGCCGGCGCCTGGGCAGGTGCGGGCGCGGGTGCCGGAGCACCTCCGCCACCGGAGCCACCGTTCCCCGAGCCACCGTTGCCCGAGCCACCGCCGGCCGTCCCACCACCGCCGGTACCACCGCCGCCCGAGCCGCCGCCACCGGTGCCGGACGGCGCACCCGCGCCGCTCGTCCCCCCGGCACCGGAACCACCGCTGCTCGAACCGCCGCTGCTCGACCCGCCCCCGTCGTACGACCGACCGTTCCCGCCGCCACCGGTGCCACCACCGCCGCCGCCCGAGCCGCCGGCCGGCGCACCCCCACCGCCCGTACCGCCGCCGCCGTCCCCGCCCGCCACCGGAGCACCGGGCACCGCAGGCACACCCGGCGCCGGCGCACCGGCCGCCACGGGCACCGCGTTCGCGAGCGGCGACCCGGACGCGCCGGTCGGCAGCGGCGAGCCGTCCGGCGAGGCCGCGGGCAGGCCGCCCCCGGCGAGGGCCAGATCGGCGCCCGACCCACCACCGGCCGGCAGCGGGCTGCCCCCCGCGTGCGGCTGCTTTCCGTCCGCGTGCGGGTGCCCGCTGCCCGTGTGCGACATCGCGAGCGGGAGCGCCAGCAGCAGCGAGCCCGCCACCACTCCGCCGATCACCGACCAGCGGACGCCGCCGGGCGACGACGCCGCCGGTGCGTCGGATGCTCCGCCGTCCGCGCTTCCTTGGTCCGCTCCGGGGCTCTGCGACGCGCTCATCCCGCTGGTGTCCCTTCGCTGCTACCGGGCTGGTGGTGGGTTACTGGCTGCTGCCGTGCTCGGCGGACCGAGTGAGCGCCCAGGCTGGCACTCCTCGATATCCGCCCGATATTCGCCGATCTCCATCGCCGCGGGCAGCGCGGCCGTGCCGTCCACCGGCGCGCGGATCCGACGGTGATCCGGTCAGGGCAGTCTTCTGGTCAGCGGCGACACGGTCGGCGGCCCACCCCCGGGGCCGCCCCGTGCCGCCGCCCGATCGCCGGCAGGCCGGCACGCCCACGCACGGAAGAGGACGGGTCTTGAGCACGGTTCTCGTCAAGCGCTCACCACGCGCCGACGGCCCTCAGCTCCCCGAGGGCCGGATCGAACTCGCCGAGCCGCCGGTGCTGGGCGAGCCGGCCACCGCCGACTTCGGGTCGGCGCTCACCTACCTGCCGATGGCGCTGGGCACCGGTTCGATGGTGCTGATGTTCTCGGTGCACGGCTCCGGCACGTCGAGCTACCTGATGTCCGGGATGATGGGCGTCGCGATGGCCAGCATGACGCTGACCCAGATCGGCCGCTCCGGCGGCGAGCGGCGCCGCCGGCTGCGCGCCGAACGCCGCGACTACCTCCGCTACCTGGCGCAGAAGCGCGGCCAGGCCCGGCTGGCCGCGGCCGAGCAGCGCGCGGCGCTGCTCTGGGACAACCCGGACCCGCGCGAGCTGTCGGCGATCGCCCGCGGCAGCCGCCTCTGGGAACGCCGTCCCAACCAGGAGGACTTCGCCCGGGTCCGGATCGGTCTGGGCCCGCGGCGCGCGGCGCTCACGTTCGTCCCGCCGCAGACGAAGCCAGTGGAGGACCTGGAGCCGCTCTGCGCGGTCTCGCTGCGCCGCTTCACGCACGCTCACCAGACCGTGCCGCAGCTGCCCGTCCCGGTGGCGCTGCGCCGCTTCACCAGCGTCGAGTTCGCCGGTGAGGCGTCGGCGGCGCTCGGCCTGATGCGCTCGATGCTCGGCCAGCTGGCCGTCTTCCACTCCCCGGACGAGCTGCGCATCGCGCTGCTCGGCGACGCGTCCGCGCGCACCACCTGGGACTGGCTGAAGTGGCTGCCGCACAACGCCCACCCGCAGGAGCAGGACGCGGCCGGCCCGGTGCGGCTCACCGCCGAGGACCCGGAGGCGCTGCTCGACCTGCTCGGCGCTGAGGTGCGCGACCGGCCCGACCACGACCCGGCGGCCTTGCCGAGCGTCGCCGAGCCGTTCGTGGTGATCGTCGCGCAGGGCGCCGCGCTGCCGGCCGGCTCCCGGCTGCTGACCGGCGGGCTGCGCAACGTGGTGCTGCTGGACGCGACGGGCGCGATGAGCGGCGGTCCGAAGGTGCTGCGGCTGACCGCGCACCGGGACCGGGTGGAGTACCCGTCCGGTGGCGAGACGGTCGGGGCGACGGCCGACTCGTTCAGCGCCACCGGTGCCGAGACCCTCGCGCGCTCGCTCGCGCCACTGCGCACCAGCGGCAGCGTGGACCTGACGGACCGTCCGCTGGAGTCGGACCTCGACCTGGTCGCGCTGCTCGGCGTGCGCGACCCGCGGACCTTCGACGTGGCGGCCACCTGGCGCGGCCGGCAGGACCAGGCCGCCCGGCTGCTGGTGCCACTCGGCGTGACCGAGCAGGGCGAGGTCGTCCACCTGGACCTCAAGGAGTCGGCGCAGGGCGGCATGGGCCCGCACGGCCTGCTGATCGGCGCGACCGGCTCCGGAAAGAGCGAGCTGCTGCGCACGCTGGTGATGGGCCTGGCCGCCACCCACTCCTCCGAGGTGCTCAACCTGGTGCTGGTGGACTTCAAGGGCGGCGCGACGTTCCTGCACATGGACCGGCTGCCGCACACCTCGGCCGTCATCACCAACCTCGCCGACGAGATCCACCTCGTGGACCGGATGCGCGACTCCATCAACGGCGAGATGATCCGCCGTCAGGAGCTGCTCCGCGAGGCCGGCTACTCCTCGCTCTACGACTACGAGCGGGCGCGGGCCGGCGGCGCCGGTCTGACGCCGCTGCCCTCACTGCTGATCATCGTCGATGAGTTCTCCGAACTGCTGGCCAGCAAGCCGGAGTTCGTCGATCTCTTCGTCTCGATCGGCCGGCTGGGCCGCAGCCTCGGCGTGCACCTGCTGCTCGCCTCGCAGCGGCTGGACGAGAGCCGGATCCACAAGGTGGAGGGGCACCTGTCGTACCGCATCGCGCTGCGCACCTTCTCCGCGATGGAGTCGCGCAGCGTGATCGGCGTCTCCAGTGCCTACGAGCTGCCGTCGGCGCCGGGCAACGGCTTCCTGAAGATCGACACCACCAACCTGGTGCGGTTCAAGGCGGCGTACGTCTCCGGCCCGGCCCCCGAGCCGGTGGGCAGTGGCGAGCCGGCGGCGCTGCCGGCCGGCCGGGCACCGGAGATGACGGCCTTCGGTCTGGCGGCGCAGGGACAGCTGCGCTCGGTCCAGGCCGAGCAGGAGCTGACGGCGCTGGCCGAGCAGTCACTGCGCGAGGCCCAGGCCGAGCGCGCGGCGGCGGCCGGAGCGGCGGACGGCACCGGAACCGTCGGGGACCAGCACGGCGCCGAACAGTCCGGCGAGGAAACCCTGTTGGAGCTGCTGGTCGATCGGCTGGTCGACCAGGGCCCGCCGGCCCGCCAGGTCTGGCTGCCGCCGCTGACCGCCTCCCCCTGCCTGGACGAGCTGCTGCCCGGCATCGTGCCGGACCCGGTCCGCGGCATGAGCGCGGCCGACGGCCCGGCGCTCGGCTCGCTGCGGGTGCCGCTGGGCATGGTGGACCGCCCGTACGAGCAGCTGCGCGAGCTGCTGGTCGCCGACCTGTCCGGCGCCGACGGTCACGTCGGCCTGGTCGGCGCGCCGCAGACCGGCAAGTCGACCACGCTGCGCACGCTGATCCTCTCGCTGGCGCTGACCCACACCCCCGAGGAAGTCCAGTTCTACGGCCTGGACTTCGGCGGCGGCGGTCTCGTCTCGATCGCGGGCCTGCCGCACGTCGGCTCGGTCGCCACCCGGCTGGAGCGCGACCGGGTGCTCCGCACGGTCGCGGAGCTGACCACGCTGCTGGAGCGCCGCGAGGCGGAGTTCACCTCCCGCGGCCTGGAGTCGATGACCGCGTACCGCGCGCTGCGGGCCGCCGGGGAGCTCGACGACCCGTACGGCGACGTGTTCCTGGTGGTGGACGGCTGGTCCACGCTGCGCCAGGACTACGAGGAGCTGGAGGCCAGGGTGATCGAACTGGCCGCCCGGGGGCTGTCGTTCGGCCTGCACCTGATCGCCTCCTCGGTGCGCTGGTCGGAGATCCGGCCGCGGCTGCGCGATCTGCTCGGCACCAAGTTCGAGCTGCGCCTGGGTGACCCGATGGAGTCCGAGGTCGGGCCCCGGATCGCCGCGGCCGTCCCGCACCGGCCGGGTCGCGGCCTGACCACGGCCGGGCACCACTTCCTGGCCGCGCTGCCGCGGCTGGACTCCATCGGTGACACGGCGGACCTGACCAGCGCGACCAAGGCGGCCGTCGCGGAGATCGACACGTTCTGGACGGGCCGTCCGGCGCCGAGCGTGCGACTGCTGCCGACCCGCCTGCCGGTCGAGCAACTGCCGCCCGCCGACGGCGACCTGCGGGTCTGCCTGGGCTGGGACGAGCAGCGGCTGGAGCCGTTCTGGCACGACTTCGCCACCACCCCGCACCTGATGGCCTTCGGCGACGCGGAGAGCGGCAAGACCAACGCGCTGCGGCTGGCGATCCGCGCCATCACCTCGCGCTACACGCCGGACGAGGCGCGGATCATGGTCGCCGATCCCGGGCGCGGGCTGCTCGCCGAGGTGCCCGAGGCCTACCGGGTCGGCTACGTGGTGGACCGCGAGGCGCTGACCGAACTGGCCGCCAACGCGGCGGTCTCGGTCGGCAAGCGGGTGCCGGGGCCGGACGTCAGCCCCGAGCAGCTCGCCGCCCGCGACTGGTGGAGCGGACCGCGGCTGTTCGTGGTGATCGACGACTACGACCTGTTCACCGGTGCGCCCGGCGCGCCCTCGCCGATGGCGCCGCTGGTGCCGCTGCTCTCGCACGGACAGCACATCGGGATGCACCTGGTGATCGCCCGCAGCACCTCCGGCGCGATGCGGGCGATGACCGACCCGGTGCTGCGCCGGCTGTGGGAGCTCGGCAACCCGGCGCTGCTCTTCTCCTACCCCAAGGAGGAGGGCAAGTTCCTCGGCGAGGCCAAGCCCCGCACGCTGCCCGCCGGCCGCGCGCAGTTCGTGACGCGCCGCTCGGTGCGCCTGGTCCAGACCGGGTCGGTGACGCCGGCATGAGCACCGCCACCTCGCTGGACGCCGCCTCACTGCCCGCCACCTCGCTGCCCGCCACCTCACTGGCCACCAACACAGCCTCCCCGCCCGCCTCGCCGCCCAGGAGCACCATGCCGACCTCAGCGCCCGCGCTCGCCGCCACGCCGGACACCGACGTCTGCCGCCTCACGGTCGTCCACCCCACCGGCCGCTGCGACCTGGTCGTCCCGGTCGCCACCCCGGTCGGCGCCCTGCTCACCGCGCTGCTGCACCAGCTGCCCGAGCCGCCCGCGGAGCCCGGCACCCCGCTGGTGCTCCAGCGGCTCGGCGAAGCGCCGCTGGATCCGGACGGCACGCCGCGCAGCCTGGGCCTGCGCCACGGCGACATCCTGCACCTGCGCCCGGCCGAACTGGCGCTCCCGACCCTGCACTTCGACGACGTCGTCGACGGCGTCGCGCAGGCGATCAACGCCCGGCCCGACCGCTGGCGGCCGCAGGCCACCCGCGCGCTGACGCTGACGCTCGCCGCGCTCGTGCTGCTCGGCCAGCTCCTCGCGCTGCTGCACGCCGGCCCCGGGCTGCTCACCACGACCTGCGCCGGGGCGAGTGCGACCGCGCTGCTGGCCGCCGCCTTCTCGCTCGGCGCCCGCCCGGCCGCCGACCGCGGCGCCGTGCTGACCGCCGGCATCGGGGCACTCGCGTACAGCGCGGTGGAGGGGCTGACCCTGCACGCCGGCCCGCACGGCGGCTTCGCGCCCGGCACCAACGGCGTGCTGATCGCCGCCGGTTGCGTGGCCATCGTCTCCGGCATGCTGCTGGCGCTGCGCCCGCTGCCGCTCGTGGTGCCCGCCACCGCACTGGTCGGCGCACTGGCCACCGCGCTCGCCGTGGGGCTGATGGACGCCGCGCACTGGCAGCGCGGCCAGGCGGTCGCGACGGTGGCCGCGGCGCTCTTCGTGCTGGGGCACTTCGCAGCGCGCCCGGCGCTGCGCCTGGCCCAGCTGCACGTCCCGCTGCTGCCGCACAACGCCGAGGAGCTGCAGGAGGACCTCGACCCCGAGCCGCAGCGCCGGATCGAGCAGCGGGTGGCGGCGGCCAACGCGCACCTCAACGCGCTGAACCTGGCCTCCGCGCTGGTCTACGCGACCGCCTTCTGGTGCCTGGCGCAGCAGGGCGGCTGGATCGGCTGGGCGCTGCCGCTGGTGTTCAGCAGCGCCGTGCTGCTGCGCGCCCGCGGGCTGACCGGCACGCTGCAGCGCGGCCCGATGGTGCTGGCCGGCGTGACCGGCCTGCTGCTGGTGCTGCTGGTGCGCGCCGACGCGGCCGGCACCGGCGGCCGGGCGGCGGCAGCGGCCGTGCTGCTCGCCGCGGCCGTCCTGCTGCTGGTCCGGGCGCCGCGGCCGAACGGCCGGCTGCTGCCGGTCTGGGGCCACAGCGGGGACATCCTGGAGCTGCTCGCGGCGCTCTCGCTGCTGCCGCTGCTGCTCGAAGACCTGCACGTGTACGCGTACCTGCGCTCGCTGGCCGGCTGAGGGGGCGGGACGGATGCAGACCCGAAAGGACCACCTCCAGGCCCACCGGTTCGCCGTGAACCGGCTGGCCGCCGCCCTGGTCAGCGGCGATCCGGGCCGCGGCGACAGCCCGACCAAGCGGGCCGCGCTCGGCACCTTCCTCGGCGCGGGCATCGTGCTGCTGCTCTGCGCCGGGTCCACCGCGTACGGGTTCATCTCGCCCAGTGAGCAGAGCAACTGGCGCACCCCGCAGGCCATCGTGCTGGAGCAGCAGACCGGCAACCGGTACCTCTACCTCGGCGGCCGGCTGCGCCCGCTGCGCAACTACGCCTCGGCGCTGCTGCTGCTCGGCAAGGGCGCCCCGCTCCACCCGGTCTCCGCCACCGCGCTGGGCACCACCCCGCACGGCGCCCCGGTGGGCATCACCGGCGCGCCCGACTCGCTGCCGGCCGCCTCGGCGCTGCTCTCCGGCCCGTGGACCTGGTGCCTGCGCCCGGACCTGGCCGGCGGCCAGCTGCTCGACCTCGCTCCGGCCGACCGGACCGCGGAAATCCCCGACGACCGGCAGGTGCTGCTCACCGGTGCGGACGGGCAGCGGTTCCTGCTCTGGCACGGCGTCAAGTACCCGGTGCCCGACAGCGCCGCGCTGGTCGCGCTCGGCCTCGACGGCAACCGCGCGATGCCGGCTCCGGCGGGCTGGCTGCTCGCGCTGCCGACCGGCCCCGCGCTGGCCGCCGCCGCGATCGCCGACGGCGGCAAGCCGGCCGGCCAGATCGCCGGACACCCGGTCGCCATCGGCCAGCAGTTCGAGACCGACGCGGCCGGGGGCCGGCACTCCTACGTGCTGACCGACGCGGGCATCGCCCCGACCAGCGCTACCGAGGCGGCCCTGCTGGCCGCCCGTCCCGGCGCACCGGCCGTGCTGAAGGTGACCGCGAACGACATCGCCACCACACCGCTCTCCGCCGACCAGTCGCTGCTCACCGCGCTGCCCGACCTGCTCGGCACCAGCCCGGTGCAGACCCAGCCGGCCGACGCGGCCACGCAGGCCGTCTGCCTGCGCCAGCAGGCCGACGGGACGAAGCTGACCAGCCACCCCGTCGTCGAGCACGGCCAGGCCGCCACCGGCAGCCGATCGCTGCTGATCCCCGCCGACGCCGGGATCTACGCCGTCGACCTGGAGCAGCTCGCGAAGCCGGACACCACCGCGCAGACGTACCTGATCACCGACCAGGGCGTCGCCTACCCGCTCGGCGACAGCGGCGCCGCGACGGCGCTGGGCGTCGGCGGCGGGACCAGGACGGCGCTGCCGGAGAGCGTGCTCGGCCTGCTCACGCGCGGGCCCGCGCTGGACACCGCCGCGGCCACCGACACCGTCAAGGTGGGCTGAGCCGTGCGCCTCTCGCTGAAGTCCGCCCGGAGCACCGGGCCTGCCGCGGAGCCTGACCTGGCGCCGGATCTGATTTCCCGTCAGAACCCCGGACGCGACCGGGATCTCGACCTGGAGCTGCGCACGGTCGGCAACGCGTTGCTGGTGCTCCCCAAGGGGCAGCCCGATCCGGCCACCGTGGCGTTCGCGGCCGGGCTCGCGCCGGACACCGAACACACGCTGGTCGTCCTGCAGTTGCCGTTCGGCGTGGACGACATGGGCTGGACCACGGTGGCCCGGCTGCTGACCCGCCGGCTGGGCCGCCGGCCCGGCGGCCTGCGGCTGGTCTTCGGCCAGGCCACTCCCGAGGAGGCGATCCGGGCCGGTCTGCGGATCGGCGCCCAGTTGCAGCGCCTGGTGCTGGTGCCGGACGGCGAGTTGCTGCCCACCGCGGACGGCGGCCTGTTCGTGCCCGCCGACCGCGGCGCCGGCTGGCTGCGGCTCTCCCCCGGCCGCGCCGTCGAGCGCGACTCGCAGCGCTTCCCCAAGCCGCACTGGGAGTTCGCGACCGCCGACCGGCCGTGGGAGGCCTGCCCGGACACCGTCGTCGAGCCGCTGCCCACCGGCCTGTGGCTGCGCAGCGCCCGGCCGACAGCCGAGCAGGGCGGCCGCCACCGGCTGATCGAGAGCCTGGCCGGCCGCCCCGAGCTGCTGACCGTGGTACTCGGCAGCCCCGGCGGCCCCGCGCTGCCGCTGGCCGCCGTGACCGCCTTCTGGCGCGCCATGCTGCCCTCGGCGCGCGGCTGCGTGCGCTTCGTCCAGTACGGCCCGGTGGCGCTGCCCGAGGGTGGCGGCGCACTCGGCCAGGTGCTGGCCGAGGCGTTCGGCGCGCCGGTGGTGCTGTACCCGGGGCTGCCCGTCCCCGACCGCGGTGACGACAGCGGGACGGCCGTTCGCGCGCTGCGGGCGGACGGCTCGCCCGGCTGGCGCGCGTTCAGCTCCGAGCTGGTCTACGCGCCCTCAGCGGGCACGGGCACGAGCACGGGCACCGACGGCGAGGCCGCGCCGCCGGCCCTGCGCGGCCTGCGGGCCCCGGTCTTCGGCATCCCGGAGGTCACCGCGGGCGTGTACCGGTACGCGGCGGACGCCGTGCTGGAGATCGTCCAGAGCGGCCTCTGGCTCCGGCCGCCGGCCGATCCCGCCCAGGCCGACGACGTGCGCCGGATCCCGGCGCAGCCGGGCCGTACGGCGATCCTCTACGACCGCAGCACGCCCCAGACCGCCGACCGCATGCGCGCTCTGGCGGAGGACGTCCGCTGGCGGCTGGAGCCGAGCTGCCGCGAATCGGCCCGGCTCGCCCCGGCGGACGTAGCGGTACGGGCGGCCCGGGGCCTGGCGCCGGACCGGGCGCCGGACCGGGCTGCGCATCCGGCGGCGCACCCGGCTGCGGGCCGGACGGCGATCGGCGGGTCGGCCGACGGGACGGCGGCCGCGGCCGACACGCGGGCCGCGACGCGCCGGTCGTGGGTGCGTCCCGTGGCAGCTGCGGGGTCGTCACCCCGGGCGACGGCCCCGGCGCCCGCACCCGAGTCCACCAGGACCGGCAGCGCAACGCCGCCGCCGGCCGAGGAGGCGTCACCGGCCGCCCTGCCGAGCCCGGCCGAGGCCACCGAAGCCCCCGAGCCCGGCGCGGCCACCGCCGCCGCCGTCACCGGCGTCACCATCCCGGCCGTGGAGCCCACCCCCGCTCCCCCCGCCCCCGCAGCACCGGCACCGGCACCGGCACCCGCACCGCCCGTCGCGCAGCCCGTCCGTCCGCGTGAAGTCCCGCGCATCCGGCTGGAGTCCGGCGCACCGGTCGCTGCGCCGGCCGGCCCGGCGGCACCCGCGAGCCTCCCCACCGCAGCCACGCCGACGCCGCCCGCGCCCCCGACCCCCGAGGCGGCGCCCACCACCACGTCCCCCGAGGTGCGCGTCCAGCCCGTCCCCCGGGCGGCCGCCAGCGCGCTCCCGCCCGACCGCGGCCTCGCGCAGGAGCGCGACTGGGTCCGGCGCACCTTCAGCGCGCAGTACAACGCCCTCGCCGGCAGCGTCTCGCGGGTGATGTCGGAGTCGCCCGGCCTGCGCGGCGTGTCCCGGGCGCTCGACGGCGACGCCCTGACCGAGCTGGTGGCCGTGCGGCTGTACCTGTCGGGCGACAGCGCCGCGCTGGACACCGCCGTGCGGGAGGCCACCGTGGGCCCACACGTCCCGCTGGCCCGCTGCGTCGCCGCCGGCCTCCAGCGGCTGCCGTCCTACCGGGGGGCCGCGCTGCTGCGGGCGATGACCAGCCCGGCGGAGCACGCCTGGTACCAGGAGGGGCGGTTGGTCACCGAGTGGGCGTGCTGCACCGCGCAGGGCGCGGCGTACGCGGCGCCGGAGGGCGCCACCGACTTCCTGATCTGGTCGCTGACCGCCCGGCGGACCAACCTGCTCGACCCCACCGCCCCCGACCGGGTGATCTTCCCGCCCGGCACCCGGTTCAAGGTGCTGCGCGGCGGATCGGCCGACCAGCCCGTCCTGCTCCGCGAGTTGCTCACCTCGGAGGCCGCCGGGGACGGCCGGGCCGACACCCGCCGCCCGCCGCTCGACGAGCTCGCGCTGGGCGGGCTCGAACAGGCCGTCCAGGTCATCACCTCCGCCACCCAGTCGTCCGCCCAGTCGTCGGCACAGGCGTCCGCAGGGGCGTCCGCGCAGCTACCGGCCGGCCCGGCCGGCGCGCCGCCCGGCCTGATCGGCTTCCGAACCGCCCGTCCGACCGCCACACCTGCCACCACCACCGCCGCCGCCCACCCGGCACCTCTCGAAGGAGCGAAGCCGTGACCCGGCAAGTCCTGCTGGTCGCCCCCGACCGCCCGGGTGCCCACCGGTCCATCGCCGCGGCGCTGGCCGAGGCCACCGAGGGCGCGCTGATCACCGTGGCGCCCGGCCGCTACGACGAGGCGCTCGTCATCACCAAGGCGGTGACGGTCGCCGCCGAGGGCCAGGCCGGTACGGTCCGGATCCACTCGGCGAGCGGCAGCACCGTCGTGCTGGACGCCGAGGCGGTGCAACTCTCCGGGCTGCTGCTCTCCGGCGCCGACCGGGAGGCGCCGGTGCTGGACGTGCGGCGCGGGCAGGCCGCGCTGGACGGCTGCCAGGTCTCCGGCGAGGCCTGGGCGGCCGTACTGGCCTGGCAGGACGGCGTGCTGGCGCTGCGCGACTGCCGGGTGGCCAACACCCAGGGCGCCGGGGTCGTGGTGACCTCGGGCGGCGGCAACGTGGCGGAGCGGTGCGAGATCACCGAGGTCGGCTCCTCGGCGGTGGTGGTCGCCGAGGGCGGGCGGTTCACCGTCCGGGACTGCTTCTTCGACCGGCCGCGCGGCAACGGCATCTGCGTCAACGGGAACGGCGCCGCGGTGCTGGAGGGCACCCGGATCCACGGCAGCGGCAAGCCGGCCGTCGCCGTGGAGCAGCAGGGCCACGCGGAGCTGCTCAGGGTCACCGTCACCGACAGCGCCGCGCTCGACGCCTATCTGACCAGTTCGGCACAGATCTCGCTGACGGACTGCTCGTTCACCGGCTCGGGCGGTCAGGCGGTGCACATCGGCGGCGATGCGGCGCCGCTGTTGCGCGGCTGCGTGATCGACTCGCCCGCGACCGGTGCGGTGCAGATCGCCGACGGCTGCCAGGCACGGCTGGAGAACTGCCGGATCAGCGGCACCCCGCTCGGCCTACTGGTCGATGCGAACGGCACGGCGGACTGCACCGGCCTGACCGTGCGGGACGCCGCCGTGGCCGTCCGGGCCGCAGGCGGGGCCCGACTGACCATCCGGGAGGCCGAGTTCACGCTCGACGGCGGCACCGGGCTGGAGCTGGACGCGGGCGCCCAGGCGCGCCTCTCCGACCTGCGGGTGCGCGGCGCCGGCGGCCTCGGGCTGGCCCTCACCGGCGGCGCCCGGGCCGAGTTGACCTCCTCGGTGTTCCGGGGCTGCCGGACCGAGGTCGGCTCCGAAGCCGAACTGATCACCCGGGACAGCGAGTTCGCCGACTCCGAGACCGACGGGATCCGGCTGGTCAACGGCGGCTCGGTGACGGCCGTCGGCTGCCGGATCTCCGGTGCGCGCGGCCACGGACTGACCGTGGACGCCTCCTCCCGCACGGAGTTGACCAACTGCACCGTCATCGACAACGGCGGCGAGGGCGTGCGCTGCGACACCGACGAGCAGGTCCGGATCCACGACTGCGAGATCCGCGACAACGGCGGCCCGGTCCGCAAGCCGGCGGCCGGGCAGCCGGCACCGGCCGCGCAGCCGCCGACCGGCGGCCGCACGCCGGCCCGGGCCCAGGCCCAGGCCGAGGTGCCGGAGGCTGCGGCGACCCGACCCTCGGGGGTCGGCCCGCTCGCCGAACTGGAGTCGCTGGTCGGCCTGGAGAGCGTCAAGCGCGAGGTCACCGGTCTGATCAACCTCAACAAGATGACCCAGCGGCGCCAGGAGATGGGCCTGCCGATGCCGCCGATGAGCCGCCACCTGGTCTTCGCCGGCCCGCCCGGCACCGGAAAGACGACGGTCGCCCGGCTCTACGGCGCCGTGCTCGCCGAGCTCGGCATCCTCAGCAAGGGCCACATCGTGGAGGTCGCCCGCGCCGACCTGGTCGCGCAGATCATCGGCGGCACCGCCATCAAGACCAGCGAGGTCTTCAAGAAGGCCATCGGCGGCGTGCTCTTCATCGACGAGGCGTACACGCTCACCAACCAGTCGAAGGGCAGCGGACCGGACTTCGGGCTGGAGGCGGTCGAGACGCTGATGAAGCTGATGGAGGACCACCGGGACGAGATCGTCGTCATCGTGGCCGGCTACTCCGCGCAGATGGACCAGTTCCTCCAGTCCAACCCCGGCATGGCCTCCCGGCTCGCACGCAGCGTGGAGTTCCCGAACTACAGCCCCGCCGAGCTCGTCACGATCGTGCGCGGGCTCTGTGCGAAGCACTACTACGAGCTCGACGACGACGCACTGGCCGGTCTCAACCGGTACTTCGAGGAGGTCCCCAAGGGCGCCACCTTCGGCAACGGCCGGGTCGCCCGCCAGATCTTCGAGGAGATGATCAGCCGGCAGGCCTCCCGGCTCGCCGCCCGACCCCCGCAGCACGACAGCGAGTTGAGCCGGCTCACCGGCGCCGACGTGCTCACCGCCCCGGCCGACAGCACACCGGACGCCACGCCCGAGACGGCGCCCGCGATCACGCCCGATGCTCCAGCACCCGTTGCCCAGCAGCCCGTTGAGACCAAACCCGCCACCCCCGCGCCCGCCGACGCCGCGCCCGCCGACACCCCGGGACTGCGCAGCATCGCCGCACTGACCGGCCTGGACGCCGCCCGCCGGACGCTGCTCGCGCGCCTGGCGGAGCTGGACCGGCTGCAGCGCTCCGGCGAACCGGTCGGCACCCGGGCGAACCTCGCACTCCAGGGCCTACCGGGCAGCGGACGCCGGACGCTGGCCCGGCTGTACGCGCGCAGCCTGGCCGAGCTCGGCCTCGCCGGCAACGGAGCGACGCACCGGGTGGCCCTGTCAGCCGTACCGGCCCGCTGGCCGGAGCAGCCCGTGCACTACCTGAGCGCGGCGCTCACCGAGGCCGCCGGCGGGCTGCTGCTGCTCGACCTGGACCCGGCGTTCGCGAACCGCCAACCCGCCTCGCGCGACGCGGTTCTCGATGCGCTGACCGAGCTCACCGGCGCCGCACCGGACACGGCGCTCGCGCTGATCGGCAGCCCGCCACAGCTGACCGAGCTGCTGCGCGAACGCACCGCCCTGGTCGCGGCGTTCGCCGCGCCCGTCGAGCTGGCCGGGTACACCGGCGGCCAGGCCACCGAGTTGACGCGACGTCATCTGGCTGCGCACGGATTCGAGTTGGGCGAGGATGCCGCCGAAGCGCTGACCGCCAGGTTCACCGCGCGGCCGCCACACGGCGGTGCGTACGAGCTCCACCGGCTGGCCCGGCTCATCGCCCGCTCGGTCCGGGCGCGGACCGTCACCGCCGCGGACCTGCCGCCCGAACCCGCTCCCCCGGAGCCGCGCCCGGCCGGGCCGGCCCTGGTGCGCTCCTGAGCCCTGCTCAGCCCACGCACTCACCCTCACCCCCTCACCCACCGCCGGCCCGAGGCCGGCACCCGATGAAAGGACGTTCCCATGGCACAGACCTCCGTTGAAATCCAGGGCATGACCGCCGCCCAGCAGAGCTTCCAGACCGCGCTGGACGAGACCAGCGGTGCCTACGCGCAGATGGAGGGCCAGATCGAGGGCCTGCAGGGCAGCTGGAGCGGCGAAGCGGCCACGATCTACACCCAGGCCATGCGGGAGTGGTTGCAGGACTTCAGCAGGGTCAACCAGGCGCTGACCAACATGCTGGAGAGCCTCGCGGCGAACACCAAGGTGTACGCCAACACCCACGAGAACACCCAGCAGATCGCCAACCAGGTGGCGAAGAGCATGGGTTCGGGCGCGAGCGGCCTGCCCGGCTTCCCGTCCTGAGCACCTTCCCTCCTGAGCACCTTCCCTCCTCACCACCCTCCCCCCGTAAAGCCAGACCCACCCGGCAAGGAGCCAGCGGCATGACCACCTACACCGTCCAGATGGAACAGGTCGACTACATCGTCGGCGAGATGAACGCCATCACCCAGAAGCTCACCCAGACGCTCGTCGATCTGGACGACCAGACGAAGATGCACCTCGCGGAGTGGACCAGCAGCTCGCAGGAGACCTACGCGCACGCCAAGGCGCAGTGGGACGCGGCCGCCGCCGACATGACGTTGAAGGCCGAAACCGCCCACACGCTGCTCGGCAGCATCAACGAGTACTACTCCGCCGGTGAGCGCCAGGGCGTTCAGCTCTGGAGCAACTGACGATGGCCATCCCACCGGGAAGTACGTACTTCCCGCCCGACAGCCCGTCAGGGCCCAACCCGAACCTTCCGAAGAAGCCACCCCCGGACCCGCCCGTGGACGTGCCGCCGCCGAAGGTGCCCGACCGCCACTACCACGGCGGCACCGACGTACCCAAGACGCCGTTCGACCCCGACGACGACCCGGGCTGGCACACCGGCTCCTCCGTCTTCACACCGCCCCCGGACCCGGGCACCGGCACGCAGGTGGACACGGGACCGATGGCCCGCTTCTCGGCGTACCTCACGCTGCTCAAGAAGAGCGTGGACGACGCCGGCGCCCAGCTGGTCCCGGTCCAGGTCGAGCCCGGCGCCTTCTTCGCCGCGAACAACATACGCACGCTGATCAACGGCGACACCGGCCTGAAGCAGCAGTACACCCACGTACTCACGGACATTTCGAAGGGGTTGTTCCACCTCCAGAGCGCGACGAACTCGCTGGCCGCCAAGTACACCAGCATCGAGGACCTCAGCAAGATCACGTCCACCGAGTTGCAGACGGCGATGGACAACAACAACGCCCCCGCCTCGGCGGACTTCACGCAGGTGGTGGCCGACCTCCCCAAGCCCCCCGGCAGTACCCCGCCGCCCAACCCTGGCGGTAAGCCGCCACCCGACCCCGGCAGCGGCAGTTCCTGAGCGGAGCCTCTCGGCCCGTGGTCCTCGCCCCACCCGCCGGCGGCGGGACGGTGACCGCGGGCCGCCGCCCCGGGCCACCGGAGCCCGACACCCCGTCACCGGGGCCAGACGACGACAGGAGGACCACCCACCATGACCAGCTACACCGGCGGCGGATTCGCCCAGGGCGACGACGGGGCCATCTTCGGCGACCCCGGCACCGCCACCACCGCAGACGACTACACCTCCTGGGACTGGAAGAAGGTCGAGGCGGCCATCTGCGGCATGTCCTCCGGCGTCGGCACCACCGACAACCTGCAGCGCGCCAAGGGGGTGGCCGACCCCGACTCGCTGATACTGGCGGGGGAGCGGTTCCACTACGTCTACGAGGCGCTGACCTCCACCGCAGTCGAGCTCACTGCTGCGGCCAAGCTGCTCGCCGGCCCCGACGGCCCCTGGAAGGGCGACGCGGCGGACAGCTTCATGACCACGATCAACCTCTTCTCCCAGCAGATATCGGCGACCGCCGACGTCCTGTCAGGCGCGGCGGACGGCACCGAGGCCGTCTACCTGCAACTCGGGGACAGCGGGCTGACGCTCAGGACCGCACAGCAGAAGATCCACGACATCGACTCGTGGTACGCCCAGCAGGCGGCCGAGCTGGGCGCGTCGACCTCCGGCTCCCTCATCCCGATCAGCACGATCACGTCGCCGCCGCTGGCCGAGATGATGACGCACGACATGCGGGTCGTGCTGAGCAATCTGGCAGCCGAGTACAGCATCACCATCAACACGATCCACGCGCCTCCTCCGATCGCCCCTCCGGTCAAGCCGCCGCCCACCACCGACAACCCGAACACCGGGGACAACGGCCCCAAGAAGGACAATCCCAACAAGGACGCCCCCAACACGGACGGGTCGAACGGACCGAAGACCGGCGGGAACGACACCAAGCACAGCGCGCCGCCGCCCCTCCCGGCCCCGCCCAAGCCGAAGCCGTTCCCCGGCGGCCTGGGCCTCGGCGGCGGCAACGGCAAGGACGGGAACGGAAAGGACGGCAAGGGTGGCACCGACGGCCACGGCAACGTGCCGCCGCCGTTCGTCCCGGCGCCGTTCCCCGGCGGCACCAACCTGAACCCGCCGCCGCCGACCCTCGACCTCAGCGGGCTGGACCACCTGCTCAACCCCGGTGGCACCGGCGGCAGCGGGCTCAACCTGGGCGGCGGGCTCGGCAGCGGTCTCAACCTCGGCGGCCTCGGCAGCGAACTCTCCTCCGGCAGCGGCGCGTTCGGTAGCCACCTGGTCTCCGACAACCTGCCGGGCGAGCTCGGCGGCGGCCTGTCCTACCCGGGCCTGAACGGGCTGGGCAGCGGCAGTCTCAACAGCTCGGGCATCGGCGGCCGGCCGGCGCCGATCGGCACGGAGCTCGAATCCGACCTGCCCTCCGGTCTCTCGTCCCTGCGGAAGGGTTCGCTGAGCTCGTCCGGCCCCGACGCGGAGTCCGAGCTGTCCGGGCCCTCGCCGGTCAAGCCGTCCAGCCTCTCCTCGTCCGGCCCGGCCGCCGAGGAGGGCGGCGCAGCTGCGGGCGCAGCCGAAGGAGCGGGCGCGGGCGGCGAAGGCATGCCGATGATGCCCGGCGCGGGCGGCGGCGGCCAGCAGACGCCGAACGAGCGCAGCGACTCCTCCGGCCTGATCGACTCCGACGGCGAACCGTGGGCGGGCGCCGAAGAGTCCGAGGAGGACGAGGTCGGCTCGGAGCACGGCACCGCCGCCGGCGGCGCGGTCCTCGATCTGCCGAGCGGCCTCCTGACGCTGGAGGCGGCGGCCGTCGCGGTGGCGGCCGCGGGCACTCCCGCGACGGCCGGCACCGAGGGCACCGCGCGCGGCGACCTCACCACCTCACCCGAGGCCAGGAGCGAGGCCGAGAGCGGGGGTGGGACCGAGGGCACCTCCTGGAACGAGCCCTGGAGCGCCGAGTTCGACGGCCTCGACGACCTCGACGGCGTCGGCCCCACCGCCGAGCCCAGCGCCGCCGCACCCGGCGTACCCAGCACCACGCCCACCGAGTCCGCACCGGACCGTCCCGACGCCCCGGCGGCCGCGCCCGTGCCGACCGGCGAGGAGGACGCCGAGTCCTTCGCCGCCTGGGACACGGCCGGGTCGGCCTTCGTGCCGCTGCTGTGGGCCGTCCCCACCGAGGAGGAGCCGGAGGTGCTGATCGCGAGCCGCACCAGCGAGGCCGCCGCCATCTGGACCGGCGAGCACCTGGAGCAGGTCGAGCAGAGCGCGCCGCTGGCGGCCTGGAAGCCGCAGCCCGTCGGCGAGGGCAGCGCGTCCGGGCCGGTCACGATCCCGGTCACCTTCAGCTGCGGGGACGGCGCCCCGGAGCCGGAACAGCCGCAGGAGGAGGCAGAGGAAGAGGCCGACGAGGCGGAGGCGGACCCGGCCGCCGCCCCGCCCGGCATCGCCGACCTGCTCGTCCAGGAGCGCGACGCCTGGGGCGCCCTGCCGTCCGAGGGCTACGACGCCCTCTCCTGACACCCCGCCCACCCGTCCGCACATCCAGCCGTCCGCCCGTCCGCCCGTCCGCCCCCGAAAAGGAAATGCAGCATGAGCAGCCCGTACGACCAGGAGATCGAGGAGCTGATGGCGCTCTACCAGCGCCAGCGCAGCGAGGCCGTCGAGACCCGGCGCCGGATCAACGAGGTCACCGGCACCGCGACCGCCCCCCGGCAGACCGTCAAGGCCACCGTCAGCGCCCAGGGCGAGGTCACCGCGATCGAGTTCCCCACCGGCGCCTTCCACCGGATGGCCCCCAAGGAACTCTCCGACGTCCTGCTGGCCACGCTCGCCCAGGCGCGCAGCAACGCGCTCAAGCAGGTCGCCGAGCTGACCTCCCTCGCGCTGCCCGCCGGTGCGGACGTCGTCGAGCTCCTCCAGGGCAAGGTCGACCCGTCCACGCTGCTGCCCGAGACGCCCGGCATGCCGGACCTGGTCCGCGAGTACCTCGACCACGGTGCACCGGCCCGCGCCGGCGCCCTGCGGACGAACGGTTCGGGAGGCTCCGGTGTCTGAGGAGTTCTCGGTCGACACCGACGGCCTGCGCCAGCAGATGCCCTACCTGCGGACCCTGGCCGTCCACTTCAAGAGCCTGGGCTCCGACGTCCAGGCCCGGCTGGACGCGCTCGGCGAGTGCTGGGGCGACGATCCCACCGGCGTGGCCTTCTTCGAGAAGTACGGAGACGGCAGCAGCCAGGTCATCAAGGCGCTCGGCGACATCGGCGACGTGGTGGACAGCACCGGTGACGGCATCGAGACGATGAGCTTCAAGTTCCAGCAGCTGGAGGAGGAGAACGTCTTCAGCGTCCGCCGGATCGGTGGCAACGGCACCACCGACATCCACACCCCGGGCCACGAAGGCGGGCCCGGCAAGAAATGAGCATCGAAATTCCCCCCGAGCTGGCCTGGGTCTCCAAGCTCGCAGTGGGCCAGAACTGGCCCAAGGGCGACGAGGACAAGCTCCGGGCGGTGGGCGACATCTGGAACGAGGCCGCCACCCACCTGAGCACGATGGCCGGCGAGATCGATCCGGCCACCCATGGAGTGCTGAACAGCCTGGGTGGCGACGTCGCCACCCAGTTCAGCGAGTTCACCGGCACGCTGCAGGCGAACCTGCCGCAGATGTCGGACTCGGCGGGGCAGCTGGGTCAGCTGAGCCACGAAACGGCGACCCAGATCGAATACGCGAAGTACATGATCCTGGTCCAACTCGGCTGGCTGTCCTGGGAGATCAGCCAGTTCATCGCCTCCGCCACGCCGGAGGCCATCCCGGGCGCGGTCACCGTGACCCAACTGACCGTCAGGCTGATCCTGCAACGGCTGGCCAAGTCGATCGCCACCGGCATCGCCATGAACGTCGGCATGGACGTACTGGTCCAGACGATCCAGCTGCTCAAGGGCGACCGGACGCAGTGGGACACCAAGAGCACCCTCGGGGCCCTGGAATCCGGTGCGATCGGCGGCGCGGTCGGCGGGGCGATCGGCCTCGGCGCCGGCCGCTTCGCGCCGAAGTTCAGCAACAGCCTGCTCGGCAAGATCACCGTCGGCGGCGTCTCCGGCGTGGCCAGCGCCGGCATCATGTCGGCCGCCCTCGGCGGCGAGTTCGACCTCGCCGGCGCGCTGAGCTCCGGCATGATCGGCGCCCTGGGCGGCCACGACGAGCCGGAGCCGAACAAGTCCGAACCGGGCGGCGGTCCGCACATCGAGCTGGAGCCGATCCACGGCCCGGAGCTCACCGCGCCGGAGCTCACCGGGCCGGAGCTCGTCGAGCCGCCGGGCGGCGGCCCCGGCGTCCCGACGACCGAGCTCCCCCCGGTCACGGTCACGACGCCGGTCACGGAGTCCGGCGGGGCACCAAGGACGGGCAGCGAGGAGGGGACGCACTCCGCCACCGCCCCCGGAACGGCCGAGGCCCAGGAGCCCGGGCTGCAGTACCTGCCCGCCTCGGCCGAGGACGAGGCAGCGTACTGGGCCGAGCAGCCGGCGGAGGAGAACGAGCACGCCTCTGCGGACGCGCACGACACGTCCGGAAGCGGCTGGAGCGCCTTCGGCACCGAGGAGTTCGCCGCCCCGGCCAACGCATCGGCCAACGCCTCTGCCGAGCAGCACACCGGCGAGGCCGCCGGCACGGCCGACGAGTCCCGCAGCACGGGTGAGCAGTCGGCCGGGCGTTACCAGGAAACCGAACTGCACGACTTCAAAACGACGTTGACCAAGTCGGACGCAACCATCGAGCACACCGACGGCGCCTCCGGGGGCGCCAGCGCGGGCACCTCCGGGGGCGCCGGCGCGGGCACCTCCGGGAACGGAACGGCCGAGACCGGCGCGGGCTCCCGCCCGGTGACCGAGTCCGTCGCCAACGCCAACGCGAAGGCCGGCGCGGGCACAGGCGGCACCGGCTCGACGGGATCGCCGAGCGCGCAGGCAGCGCGCGTCAGCACCGAGACCGAGGTCAGGAACGGCACGGAGAGGACCGATTCCGGTTCGCCGTCCTCGATCCGCACCACTGCGGACCTCGACCGCCCCACGGCCGTCAAGGAGTCCTCGGAATCCCCGGAGATCTCGAAGCCCGCAGAGCCCTCCGAGACCGAACCGCAGCACCTCACCGCAACCGCAACCGCAACCGCGACCGCAGGCGCCACAGCGACAACGGCAGGGCCCGAGACCAGGACCAGCACCGAGAGCACCGAAGAGCCGCTCCCCGAGTCACAGTTCGAGGACGACACCGACGCCCGCCTCGGCCTGCTGAGCGACCTGACCGTCCCGAGTGATCGCCTCGGCGACGACGACCCACGGGACCCGGGTGATCCGCTGCCCGACCTGCCGTCGGTGCCCGACACCGCGTTCGCCTCGCCCGCCGGTGTCAGGCAGCGCCTCGGCGACCTGAACCGGACGGCACGCGAGGCCGGTGTGTCGAGCGAGGACCGCCAGGCCTTCCGCAAGGCGGTCCAGGACGCGGCCGACGCACACGACTGGTCGGCCACCACCCGCCACCTCCGGGACTTCCGCAACAGCATCGAGTCCCACGTGCTGGAGCTGCGTTACGACGACTTCGTCTCGCACGCCGACTGGAGCTCCGCGAAGCTCGCCGAGCACGGCACCAGCGACCCCGCCTGGCAGCAGCGAGTGGACGCGGTCGAGGCCGCCCGGGTCGGCTTGGACCCGGCCCGGGTGGACAGCAGCCTGCGCGAGTACACCGACTACGTCGAAGGCCGGCAGGAGCCGGACGGCGCAGCCGGCCTCGGCGCCGTGCCGGAGCTCCACCTGCGCGAGCAGTTCGTCAAGCTCGCCTCCGCCGACGACACGGAGGCGGCGCTGCGGCGCCGGCTCTTCCAGGCCGACGGTCCGGAGACGGAATCCGACGTCCGGCAGCAGCTGGACCAGCATCTCGAACTCCGGCGACTCGATGAGCAGTTGCAGAAGCTCAAGAGCAGCGACCCGCTCCCCGAGCACACCGAGCACGCCGAACCAGCTGTCACCGACGAGGAGTTGAGCAACCGGCTCAGCGCGCTGTACGACGGCGACACCCCCGGGGCACCCGAACTGCACCAGCAGATCGAGCAGGCACAGACCGAACAGCAGAGCCGCGAGGCACTAGAAGCACTGGACCTGCAGCGACGGTACGAAGCCCTGCTGCGGCCGGAGCCACACGACGGCGAGGACGGCGGGAACGGCGAGGACGACGCACCGCCACCCACCGACGAGGAGCTGCGCGCGCGCCTGACCGCCCTCTCCGAGGGCACCGATACCCAAATCGCCGAGCTGCACCAGCAGTTGGCCACCAGCACCAGCGAGGACCACAGCCGGGCGGTGGCCGACGAGCTCGACCAGCTTCTGACGCAGCGTCAGGATGACCGTCTGGCCCGGATCAGCGGCTACCAGGACCAGTTGCACTCCCTGCGCGAGGACCTCACCACGCAGCTGGCCGAAGGCCGGCTGGACGAGGCCGCCGAGACAAGCCGGCAGTACGACCACGTGCTGAACCTGCTGGACGGCACCCGCCACGAGCACGAACGGCTGCTCGACCTGCAGCAGGAGACCGACCGACCGCTGGAGCGCCCCGAGGACGCCTCCCGGCTCAGCCGGATCGCCGACGACGGCTCGTCGGACCGTCGCGATGACGAGCAGGCCGGCGGGCCGGAGGTCGCGGCAGCGTCCGAGTCCGGCACCGACGGCGCGCCCGAGGAGCGGACACCGGAGGAGATCGACGACCTGTTCGGCTCACTGCCGGACACCGGCGACCTGCCCTCGTTCGACGCCCCCGAGGAGCGGACGCCCGAGGAGATCGACCAGCTCTTCGGCTCCCTCCCGGACACCGGCGACCTGCCCTCGTTGCCCGAGGCCCGCGACACGGCCGACACCTCGGAGCAGCAGGAGCGCATCGCCGCGCCGGTGGCGCACGACATCGAGCTGCCCGACGTACCGCAGCCGCACCCCGGCGGCGAACACGAGAGCAACCATGAGGGCGAGGCGGAGAGCGAGGGCGCACCGCCCCGGGCCGAGAGCCGGCCGCGACCCGCACCCGGTAACGCGCAGCCGGAGCTACTGACCCGGCAACGGCAGCCGCGCCACGACGACTCCGACTCGACGTCCAGCTCGGACACGGAATCGGACGTGGACGCGGACAGCGAGCTGCTCGCGCCGCTGACCGACCCCGACCGGATTCCCGACACCGCCGACCTGGACGAGTTGCTCGCACTCACGCGCTCCGACGACTCCGCTGCGGAAACCCCGGACCAGCACGACGGCACCAGCGCCGAGCACGAGCCGGAGCCCGAGCCGGAACCCGAACCCGAGCCGGAACCCGAGCACGAGCCCGAGCCCGAGCCCGAGCCGCAACCCGAACCCACGCCCGTCCCATCCCCCGTTGCCGCCACCGAGCCCGCCCCCATCCCCGTCCCCGACCCCGCCCCTCCCACGCTCGACGGCCAGCAGCACCGGCACCTCGCGGGCATCAAGATCACCGATGCGCCCGAGCCCACCGCCGTCCGCAACCGCATCGTCGAGCTGCTCGGTGACGGCCAGGACACCCCGCAGATCGCCCAGCAGCTGGACGCGATCCTGGACCCGGCGAACTTCCGTGGCAAGCACGCCACGATGGTGAACGGCGGCTGGCGGTTCACCCTGCGGGTCGGCGATCGGCCGTTCGAGGTGCGGGTCGAGGCCCAGCCCGGCGAGTGGCGGCTCCAGCAGCGCGCCGACGGCGCCACGGCACCGGCCAACGACGGCGAGGGCTTCGAGGTCGCGGCCGAGCACAGCTACGAACCCGGCCAGACCAAGGTCCAGCTCTCCACCGGCGAGGCGGGCCTCGACGAGGCGCCGAGCTACACCCACACGCTCAACCCGAAGCTGATGGTGACCGCTACCGTGCCCTTCGGCTTCGGCGGGGTCACCCATGCGACCGAGACCTCGGTCAAGCCCGCCGAGTCGGTGGCGAACAAGGTCGCACTGACCGGGCCGACCCATCTCTACGAGTCCGAGTTCGGCTACCACGTCACCGTCGTCAACGAGGAGGGCACCGAACAGCGCCCCGGTCAGCGCACCATCGGCGACCAGACCATCGGCCAGCCGCCGCTGATCACCGGTCCGGTGCGCGCCGAGATCCCGCTGCCCGAGTCCACCCAGAACGGCCAGACCACCCAGAACGATCAGCACAGCTGGACCGGCTGGGAGCCGGCACCCGCCCCCGTCCAGGGCCACCCGCTCACCATCACCGGCCTCGGCGCGGTCCGCGACGCGGTCTTCGCCCAGCTCCCGCAGGAGGGCCGGCCGGACGGCACGGCGCACCGCGCCATCATCGACTTCCTCGACCCGACGAACGTGATCGGCGGCTTCGAGCACGCGTCGTCCTGGGGCCTGACCTCGCCCCGGATCACGTTCACGGACGGGCAGCGCGGGTTCCTCCGGCTGACGATCCGCCCCGGCACGTCCACCGTCCTGTCGCGGGTCCAGGGGAACAGCGTCCTCGGCAACAAGTGGTCCACCGAACAGGCCGGCAACCGCTCGGAGAGCAGCACCCGGAGTCTGGGCATCAACGTCGGTGCCTCCGGGCAGATCTGGCACTCGCCGACCGACTCGGAGAGCAAGTGGGCGACGGGCGCCCTCGGTTACACCTACTCCAGCAGCAGCACCCACGGGGTCAAGGAGAAGCGGACCCTCACCGTGGAGCAGAGCCACCAGGGGACGGGCCTGTCCGACCTGGTGTCGACGCCGGTGCAGTTCGACGTCGAGTTCGTCGGGCTGCCGCGGGAGTCGATCACGGTCCCCCGGCCGCTGGACCCGGAGGCCGGTGGCACCACCGCCACCGTCCTGCGGGTCCGCCCGCACGCCCGGACGGAGCAGCCGGCCGAAGCCGCCCCGACCGTCGCCTCCCCGGCACCCGCCACCGCAACCGCAACCGCCACCGCTGCGAAGCGCGCCCGCACCTCCTACCTGCACGTCCCCGGATCGGCGGAGCTGGTGACGCACATCGCCGACGCGCTCCGCGAGCAGGCCCCCGACATCCTGCCGCCGGCGACCGGCACCGCCCAGGCCGGCGGCGAGCTCCAGGCGCAGGCGAACCTGCACAGCCTCCGGCAGCAGCTTGCCCCCTCCGCGCTGCGCGGCAGCGCCCGGGACCTGCTCGACGGCACCTTCCGGCTGACGCTCACCGAGCCCGACCGGCCGCTGCACACCGCCCGGACGTACGAGGTGCTGATCCGGGCCGACCTGGCCGATGCGAACGCCCCGGCGTCGGGCAGCGCGACAGCCACGACCAAGGAGACCGTCACCCGCAGTGCCGCCGCGGACCGGACGGTCGGCGGCGCCGGCAAGCACGCCGTGGGCTTCAGCGGCAACGTCCGCGCCGCGCTGAACCCGGCCGACACCACACGGCTGTTCTACTCCGCGAACGTCGAGCGCGTCGGCAGCAGCACCCACCAGCTCACCACGGGCAACGAGTTGGAGGTCAAGCGGGAGTTCAGCCTCGAGTCGACGGAAGACACCTTCGCCCACCAGGTGACGTACCGCGCCCTGGTCCGCCCGCTGGAGCCCGCGAACCCGACGCGCCAACTCCCCCCGCACGACCCGCAGTCGCAGGCCGCGCCGGTGGGCACGGTGGTGCCGCACAGCGGCGGTGACCTCGTCCTCGGCATCCAGCGCACCGAGACTCCCGAGGAGGTGCCCGGCCCGCTGACGCTCGCCAAGCTGCCCCCGGCACACCTCGTGCGCGACGTCACCGATGCCGCCGCGTTCCGCCGGCAGGCCGAGGCGGCCCTGCGCAACGCCCACCGAGAGGCGTTCGGCAGCGCTCCGACCGCCGAGCAGGTGCTGGAGCTCGACAAGGCGCTGGACGCCCTGACCGGCCGGCACCAGCTGCTCAGCGCCGTCTCGGGCTCGCACGACTCCTGGTTCACCACCGCCGACGTGCACATCGATGCGCAGCGCAAGCCCGAGACCGCCGGTCTTGCGGTCCGGACGCGCCTGAGCGACTTCGTCTACCACGAGACCCTCGCGGGTGAGGGCAAGCTCGCCGTGGAGCTCAAGTCCGGCACCTCGAACGCCGTGGCCGACAAGGAGTCCGTCACCGGCAAGGGCGGCACCGGCCTGGACGCCGGCCGCTTCCCGCAGACCCCGCTGGGCCTGCACGAGTCGAGCTGGCAGGTCCGCGGCGGCGCCAAGGTCAAGGGCTCGCTCGCGGGCGACCGGAGCGACTCGTTGAAAGAGAAAGGGACGACGACCCGCAAGGTCGCGCAGAAGGGCACCTGGCACGTCTACCGGGCGCGGGCGGAGATCAGCGTGCTGGGCCGGATCACCGACGCCGCCGGCAAGGTCACCTACCGGGACGCCGGCCGGACGGACGAACCGGCCTCCGCCCACGAGGTGCTGATCCTGCTCTCGGACGCCGACGTGCGCCGGCTCGCCGCCCCGGCGGCCGCGGCCGACGTTCCGGAGCCCGCGCAGCGCCGGCAGGCCGCGCTGCTCGACGACGGCGTCACCGGCGGCGCGATCGCCGAGTTCCCCGACTCGGACGCGATCCTCACCGAGATCGACCACCAGCTCGGCGGCGCGCCGGACGGGCCGCCCGTCGCGGCGCTGCCGTTCGCCGACGCCTTCTCATCGGACAGCCTCTCGGCGAACTTCGACGACCTGGTCAACGGCGGCATCCTGGCCTACCACGTCCAGGAGAACCGGTCCGTCCGGACCATCACCCAGGTGCTGGTGCGCGGCATCCCGCACGACTGGCAGGACACCGGGCAGCGCGCCCCCTGGGAGCTCACGCGCAAGACGGGATCCGCGCGGACCGTCAAGGGCACCGCCGCGGGGAGCTGGACGCTCGGCTTCGACGGCAACATCCGCCCCTCGGTCCGGACGCCCCGCTCCGCGGAGCACTTCAGCAACGTGACCTACTCCCCCGGCGCGGGCTTCGAGGGCGGCCGCAGCAGCGACGCCGAGCTGGGCATCACCACGAAGGTCGGGCACAAGACGTCGAAGTTCGGGGGCATCCTCGGGTTCCGCAGCCGGATGACGTTCGAGGTGACGGCCACCCGGCAGAGCTCGTACGGCCTGTACAGCGAGCTCCGGCCGCCCCGCGAGGTGCCGGAGTCGACGGTGACGGCCTGGGTGCCGGAGTCGATGACCGTGCCGCACCCGGGCGCAGAGGCGATCGTCGAGCCCGCGAACGGCGAGCCCGCGGGCGGCGAGCTGAGCGAGGTCCTCGTCACGCCGGTCCTCGATCCGGCCTGGCAGGCCTCGCTCACCGCGGGCCACGACCTGGTCGGCTTCGACCACACGAACGGCCTGCTGGACAGCGCGGTGCAACTGCTGCTGGACCCCCGGAACCCGCCGGCGGGCGTGTTCGGCCGGCTGGGAGCCGCCACCGCGGAACTCTTCGACCCCAACTCCGGTCTGGTCGGCTCGAACGCGGTGAAGATCGCGGAGGCCGCCCTCTCCGCGCCGGTGCTGCGGATGGCCCGGGACACCGTCGGCTCCTTCGTGAACGACCCGCGCCTGGGCGAGCAGAACCGGTTGCGCAACGCCCAGCGGCTCCCGCTCGGACCGCAGGTCGCGCTGCACCAGGCGCTCGCCCCGCAGTCCCTGCACGCGAACTTCCACCGGCTGAAGGACCCGGACGAGAAGTACGTGACCGTCCCGCTGGGCCCGGACGGCCGGACCAAGCTCGTGGTCGGCGTGGAGCCCACCGGACCGGCGACCGAGGTCGGGCGCCGGGAGGCCGGCGACGACGAGCTCACGGGCTCGACCGAGCAGGAGTCGGCCGCCTCGTCCAGCAGCACGAGGACGTGGAACGTCGCACCGGCCGACTTCACGGCGACGACGAACGTCCCGACCGTGACCGTCCCGGTGAACACGGGCAAGTTCGGCAACACCCGGACGACCGCCGGGGACGCCCCGGCCACGCGAGCCCCCGGCACGCCGAGCCGCGGCCTGCCGATCGGCGCCGTCCCGTACGACAAGCCCGAGACCAAGCCGGGGACGGCCGCGCTCAAGGGCTCGCAGACGCTGTACCGGCAGCCGGTCGTGATCACCGTCAACCGGCGGGAGGACGCCGAGGACTACGGCGCCACCGCGCGCACCGCCGGCCGGCTGTACTACTGGGCCGGCACGCCGGCGCCGGAACCCGCCGTCGCCGAACACCCGCACCCGGAACCGGCCGAGCAGACCGAGCAGCAGCAGGTACCCCCGGCCGTGGCACCGCCGGTGGCACCGCCGCTGGGTCGCCCGCGCCACTGGTACCAGGAGGGCACTCGCTGGCGGACCTCGGAGCCCTCGCACGCCGACCGGACGTCCGACAGCCCGTCCGGCGGCCCGAGCGGCACAACCACCACCGCCCCCGCCACCACCAGCACCGCCACACGTACCCGCACCCGGAGCACCGACCCGCTGCCCCGCGGCGACCAGCTCAGCCACCCCTCTGCCCAGGCCCCCGGCCACTGGCAGGCGACCGTGACCGAGGCGGAGGCCGCCGGATACTTCCAGGGGATCCTGAACCACCGGATCACCATGCCGGACAACACCCTCGCGCCGCTGCCGTTCGCCCACCCCGAGGACGGCTGCGCCGACCGGGCACACGCGATGGCCACCTGGCTCACCAGCCAGGGCGTCGCCAACAAGAAGATCTTCGCCGACTACCGGCGCAGAGGCGCGAACGGCATGGTCGAGGAGCTGCTGCACGTCGACTCCGAGAACGCCCGGGGCGCCGGCCCCGGACAGCCCGGTCCGGTCAACTGGGGGTACCACGTCGCGGTCGTCGTCCATGTGACGACACCTCAGGGGACCGTCGAGGAGCGGGTCTTCGACCCGTCCATCAATCCCAACGGCCCGGTGACCACGGCTGCCTGGCTGGGCAGCATGGGTGTCTTGCACCCGACTCATCTGGGCGAGAACGCCAACCAGGTCGCCGGCAACCTGCGGCTCCTTCACGGTGCGAACCAGAACAACACCCACCAGGGCTACCCATTCGACGCGCCGACCGTCTACACCGCCGAGAACCACATCTACACCAGGCTGAGCCTCGGTCCGAACGGACAGGACGCCGTTCCCGGCCAGGCCAGCATGGCGGATGCCCAGAGCCTCTGGGAGAACGTGACCCAATACGGCGTCGCGGCGAACGTCGTCGAGGTCGAGATCCGCAGGCTGTTGCGCACGGGGATCACCGTGCCACGGCCCGCGGACGTCACCACCGTGCTGCACGACGGTGTCGGAAACGTTCAGCAGCCGACCACCGCCACCACCACGCTCTACGAGCCGGGCACCGACGCCCGGGTGCCCACCAGCACCATCAGCTCGCTCTACGTGCACGCCGACGCCACCGGGCCGGTCATCCCGATACTCGGCCACGGCCAGGTCCCGCTGATACCGGCGATCACGACCATGACGACCTACGAGCTCCACGGCGACCCCAACCTGCCGGCCTACTCCTTCACCACGCTGTACCAGCGGCCCGCCGACCCGCATCAGCCCGTCATCACGAGCGTCACGCTCTACAACCAGAACCAGCATCTCCTCCTGTCGGCCACCACCAGCACCACCTTCCGCAACCCGCAGGGCGGTGCCATGCAGCCGCGAACCCTGTCCACCAGGCTGCACAGCCACGTGGACCGGCTGCTCCAACCGACCACCCTCACCACCGGACTGTTCCAGGACACCGGCTTCCCGCTGCGGACGGCCGCCGCTGCCGCCACCACGCGGACCAGGCGGGACGGCAGCATCGCGCTGCCGCGCGCTTCGGACAGCCTCGGCGATCCCGTGCTGCCGTTCACCCACGGTGGTGTGCTGAACGACGCGCAGGGCAACAGCCTGCCGATAGCCGTCGAAACCACCGCCCACTTCGACGCGGCCGGCAACCCGATGGCAACGAACACCGCCGCCACCAACGCGCAAGCAGGCGGCAGCCTGCGCGTGCTCCGCACAGAGGCCACCTACCACGCCCCGGACGGCACTCCCCTGCCGACACCGATCGTCACCGACTACGACCAGCACGGCCTGCCGGTGCTGGCGCCCGGGCTGGGCCTGCCGGGTGTCCAGGCCCCCGTCCGCCTCACCCCGCACCACGACCTGCCGACCGACCTGCCGCAGGAGCACATCGCGGTCGGCGACGACGCCGAGTGGGCGCATCCCGTCGAACACCCGGTCACGGCGGACCAGTGGGCGGCGCGCCGTGACTCCGCACCGCGCGCGGAGCGGAGCACCGAGCGGTTCAGCCCCTCCACCACGGCCCTCGGCAACCCCGAGCGCAGGCCCGGTTACCTGCACGGCCGGATGGTCTACGTCCGCAACAGCACCCGCCGGATCCAGGCGGACGACGGACGCTGGGTGCGCCTCATCTCGTTCCACCTGCCGGTGCGGCTGGGCGCGGGCGTCTCGGCCGCGCACCTCGACGGATTCGAGGAGCGGGCCAACGACCTGCTCGACCAGCACCTGAACATCGGCTACCTGCTGCCGCACTCCGGCGACCAGGTGCACTTCGAGGCCACGTTCACCCGCAGCGACAACCACCCGGAGGCGATCGAGCTCACCGGTCCGGAGCAGACGAACGGCGCCACCCCGGACCGCGCCGACCAGCACCACCTGAACCTCGCGCACAGCGATGCGGACGTGCTGCACGAACTGCTGCACTACGCCGGCCTGAACGACGAGCAGCGCAACGACGAGGCGCTGTTCCTCAACACCGACGCGAAGTCGAAGACGCACGGGCTGATGGCGAACACCACCGACGCGCTCGGCCGGACGATTCCGCACCGCTACCTCTCCGAGCTCGAACGGCTCACCGAGGACGGCACCCCGCTGCGCGACCACCCGCTCCCCACCGATGACCGGCAACCCGCCCGGCCGCTCGACCCCGCCCCGCGCGGCGACGACCCGCTGCCCCCGGGCGGCCAACCCCCGACCCACCCCGCCGCGCAGGCCCCGCTGCTCAACGACGACACCCAGAACACCGACCAGGACATGGACATGGACATGGACGTGGACGTGGACCAGGTCGGCAATCAGGGACTGGACTTCTTCGACTGGGACATGAACGAGGCAGCCCCACTGGCCCCTGTGGCACCCGTGGCACCCGTGGCGACCCAACTGCCCGCCGCCACGGCCATACCCACCACAGCCGTACCCGGCACCCAGCCGCATCAGGACGCCAACGAGGCCTACCTGTGGCAGTTTCTGATGGGCGACACGACCGGCCAGCCACTCGCGCCCATGCCCATGCCCATCGATCTCGCCAACCTCGGGCTGCCCACGGCCAACACCGCACTCCCGAACACACACCCGAACACGCACCTGAACACCGTCGCGAATCCGCACCTCAACACGCTGCCGACCACGCACCTGAACCCGCTGCCGACCCCGCAGCAGACCGCGCAGCCGGCTCCCCACCCGACCGCGCAGCCGAGCACCAGCACGGCGCCGCGCACCGAGACGCTGACCGACAATCAACTCCGCGAGCTCTTCGACCAGGTGCGGACCCTCGAATTCGTCAACAGCGACGGCGCCCGGGTGCCGGTCCCGTTCGACTATCCCGAGGAAGGCTGCCCGCACCGCGCGCACCAGATGGCCGCGCACATCACCAGGCAGAACTACGCGGTCAAGAAGATCTTCGCCGTGCATCAGCGATCGAACGGAGCGGCCCAGCCCGCACGCGCCCTTTCGGTGCCGTCGCCGAATGCCGCGGACGCCAAGCCGGGAACCTCCGGGACGGTCACCTGGGATTACCACGTCGCCGTGGAGGTCAAGGTCAAGCGCGAGGGCGGGCCGGACCAGGACATGGTCTTCGACCCGTCGATCCGCGCCGACGCGCCCATGACGAGGAGTGAGTGGCTGACCAGCATGGGAGCCGGAGGAGCGGAGCAACTCGGCGACACCTATGCCGACACGGTCGCGAAGATCCAGCAGTACCACAACGACAGCACCGTCAGCACGCACCAGGGGTTCCCGCTGGACCGGGCGACCTTCTTCACCACGGAGTCCTACACCTACACCAAGCCGGCGATCAACAGCGGCCCGGACCATGCCGGGGTGCGCTCCGGTGAACCGTTCCCGCAGTGGTCGAAATCACCGGAGCAGGCCGACAACACCTGGCAGTCCTTCGGTCAGAAGAGCCTGTCGGAATTCGCCACCAAGGCACAGGAGCGACGGGCGGCCCGGATCGCCACCCAGCAACCGACGAGCTCGACGACGGACCAGCTCCCGAGCAACCCCAGCAGCTCCAGCAACTCCAGCACGGTCAGCGGGCCCGCCAGTGTCGCCGGGCCGAGCAGTGCCGTCGGGCCCGGCAACACCGGTGGCTCCACGGCGACTTCGAGCGCCCACAACAACGCCTCGGCGCAGGAGATCACCCAGACTGCCGCCGGCCTGCCGGCCTTCCCCTGGGACATGTGGAACGCGACCCCCGGGCCCACGGCCCCGAGCGCCATCCCGAGCGCTATACCGAGCGCCATCCCGAGCGCCATCCCCGACCACACGCAGCCCGCTGCGCACCCCGGGGGCGGCCTCCCGAACCCCCCGCAACAGCAGGAGTTGAACTGGGACGACTTCCTCGCCCCGGAGGAGGGGAGCGGCGACGCGGCGCAGCAGGCCGAGGACGACCACGCAGCGGGCTACTTCATCTGATCGAGCACAGCATCAACCGAACACCGCATCAACCGAGCCCCGCCACCGCGAGCCTGACGAACGGCAAGCCGCCGGTGTTGGTTCCTGATCGCCGCCGTGAAGTCTTGTGCGGTTCGCCACATCAGTGCAATATGCCATTGCACTGATGTTCGCGGTGAGGCCTCCTCCTCCACGGAGGCCATCGTGTCGCTCCCCCATGCCCTCGACCACGACGCGCTGCCGAACGCCCCCACAGAAAGTGAGTCCTCTACGTGACCACCATCCGGTCCGGCATGATCCGACGCGGCAGGCGCACCCTGTTCGCCGGACTTGTCATGGCAGTGGCCGGCGCGGGCCTGCTCAGCCCGCTCACCGCCAACGCCGATCCGCACCCCGCCGCCGACGGCTGGGTCAAGACCTCATCCAGCGGCTGGGTGCAGGTCAAGCCCGGGACGCCCGTGTCGGAAACCCCCAAGACGGCCGCCGCCAGCTCCCCGCACGCCATGAAGACCGGCCGGATCGGCGCGGCCCGCCCGGCGCCGGCCGCCGCGACCAAGGGCGGCGGCAAGGTCACCCCGCAGCTCGCGGACGGCGCGGACCCGGGCACCGGCGGCAAGGACGGCGACGGCAACGTCGCCAACGAGTACGACCTCCAGGTCACCTACAAGGGTGGCCAGGAGAACAGCGGCGTCGTGATCGGCCCGCCGAAGGTCTACCTGGTGGTGTGGGGATCCCAGTGGGGCACCCCGTCCACCAACTCCACCGGTGACGTGACGATGTCGCACGACGCCGACCAGGCCGTCCCGTACCAGCAGGACTTCTTCAAGGGCCTGGGCAGCTCCGGCGACGGGTGGAGCGCGGTGCTCACCCAGTACTGCGAGGGCATCCAGTCCGGCTCGATCCAGTGCCCGGCGAACGCCGCGCACATCCCCTACCCGCAGCCCGGCAGCGTGCTGGCCGGCGTCTGGGTGGACAACAGCGCCGCCGCCCCGCAGTCCGCCACCGAGCCGCAGCTCGGTGCCGAAGCCGCCGCCGCGGCCGCGCACTTCGGCAACACGACCGAGGCGCAGAACCGCAACGTGCAGTACGTCATCGACTCGCCGCAGGGCACCGACCCCGACAAGTGGCGTGAGCTCGGCTACTGCGCCTGGCACGACTTCGAGCGCTCCCCGTCCGGGCAGCTCGCCTACACCAACATGCCGTACCTGACCGACGTGGCCGGCTGCGGCACCAACTGGTTCGGCGAGAACACCCCGCGCGGCCGCCTCGACGGCTACGGCATCATCGGCGGCCACGAGTACGCCGAGACGGTCACCGACCCCAACACGCCCGGCGGTTGGACCGACGCGACCGGCCAGGAGGTCGGCGACAAGTGCGCCTGGATCCCGGCCGGATCGAACGGCGGCCTGTTCACCGAGAACCTCTCCACCGGTTCGTTCCCGCTGCAGACGCTCTGGTCCAACTCCGACCACCTCTGCATGGCCTCCGACCCGATCGTCAGCAACCCGCCGGTCGTGATCAGCACCATGTGCGACCGCACCGACGCACCGGGCACGCCGCTGTCGATACCCGCGGTCGCCGTTGACAACACCAACTCCACGGTCAGCTACAGCGCCAGCGGCCTGCCGGCCGGCCTGGGCATCAACGCCTCGACCGGTGTCATCTCCGGCACCACCAGCGCCTCGGCCAACGGCTACTCACGGATCACCGTGACCGCCACCGACGCCAACGGCAAGAGCGCCAACACCAGCTTCTACGAAGGCCTGTTCGCCGGCGGCCAGCACGGCTGCAGCGCCGTGCAGCAGCTGACCGACGCGGGCTTCGAGAACGGTTCGGCCGACGTCGACCACACCGTGATGACCGATGCCTGGAGCCCGAACGGCTACAACCTGATCACCCCGTCCAGCCTGCACGCGCCGCACTCCGGCACCTGGTACGCCTGGCTCGGCCAGAACACCACCCAGGACGACTCGATCACCAACTACCTGAACGACTACCCGGGCTTCAACAGCGCGACGTTCTCGTTCTGGCTGAACACGCAGACCACCAACACCACCGGCACGCCGGACACGCTGAAGCTGAACGTCATCGACCAGTACACCGGCCAGGTCCTCGGCACCGCCAAGACCTGGACCAGCCAGAACCCGACCAACGGCTACCAGCAGCAGTCGGTCGACCTCACCCCCTTCCTCAACCAGGTCGGCTGGGGCACCACGCTGGGCATCCAGCTGGTCGCGCACGAGTCGGGCACCACGCCGACCACGGCGTTCCTGATCGACGACACCTCGGCCAACGAGTACTAGGCCGGACGCTTCACCGATCGACGCTCCACTGATACACCGATCCACTGATACACCGATCAACTGATTGACCGACAAGCCGATCCGGGCCCGCTCGCCGCTCACGCGACGAGCGGGCCCGGTGGCGTTTCCGCCGACCGGCCGCAGGGGGTCACGAACTCGCCAACTTAGGCTAGCCTTACCTAAGCCACCCGAGGAGGACAGATGCAGACCCCGACCACCGGCCCCACCTCTGCCACGACCTGCCGATGCGACCACCCGGACCCGGCAGCCGGCCCGGCGCCGGCCGAACGCGCCCGCACGCTGGTGGAGTTCGCCTCCTCGGCGGTCCTGGACGTGCCCGGGCTCGATCTCGCCGCCCGCCCCGCCCCCTGGTCTCCCCTGGTGCGCACGGTCCTGCCGGACGGGAACCTGCTGATGCTGCTCCCCGGCTCCTCTCCGGTGGTCCGCTGCGTCCAACTGGCCCACCGCCAGGCGGAGCAGCTGCGCGCGGTGGTCGAGGCCACCGACGTCGCACCGCTCGCCGTGCGCCACCGGATCCGCGGCCGCGCCTGGGTCGGCGGCTGGCTGGCGCCCGTACCGGCGGCCGAGCGGCAGCACCACCGGGAGCTGCTCGCGGCACAGACTCCCGGCCTCACCGATCCACAGGCCGGCACCCCGGTGGTCCTCGAAGTGGAGGACGTCCTCACCAATGACCTGTGGGGCGCCGCCCACGTCGAGGCGGACGCCTTCGCCCGCGCCGCGCCCGACCCGATCGCCCCGCACGAGCTCGGCCTGCTGCAGCACCTGGTCAGCGCCCACCCCGACCAACTCGACCTGCTGGTCCGCCCGTTCGTCGCCCGCCTCACCGAGTCCGACCCGGCGGCCCCGGCGGCCCCGGCGATGCACGCCGACAGCACCGTCACGGCGGTGCCGCTGGCCCTGGACCGGTACGGGCTGCGCGTCCGCTTCACCACCGGCCGGCGCACCGCCGACGCCCGCTTCGACTTCGACCACCCCCTCGACGGCCCGGACCAGCTGCGCACAGCCATGCACCGCCTCTTCCACCGCGCCACCCACACGACCGGCTGACCCGGCCGGACGCCAATGGCGCCATGCGCGCCGCCCGGCGCGTGCCGGGCGGCGCGGGGGCCCGTGCGCCTTCCCCCCTCCGGACAGGGAAGGGCGCCGCGTACGCCTCCCCCCTCCCGCCGCCGCCCTTGCCTCCCCTTCCCCGTGGCGCCACCGCATGGAAAAGGCGAGCGGCAATAGCCACGTTGCCGCGCCGACCCCGGGCCTATTCGAAAGCCGCCCGGCCGGCGGTCAGGTGATTTCTCGGCCGGTCCGAAATGGCGGCACGAAAGCAATGACCGACGCAGCTCCGCCGCATTGCCTTGGGAGCGGCGGCGCGCCACCATGGAGAAACTCGTCGTCCTGCCGACGGGACAGTCCCACCGTTTCCTCGGGCATCCGCTGCATCATTGACGTGCCCATGACCTTGATGGTTTCGCATCCCGTGCCTGAATCACCCCCTGGAAAGGTGAGTTCCGCATGTTCGTCCCCCCGCACTACCGGGAGCCCGACGTTTCATGGATGGTCGATCTGATGCGCAAGAACCCATTGGCGCTGATGGCCAGCAACGGGGATCCCGCTGACGGCCCGTTTGCCACGCATCTTCCGGTCATCACCGATCCGAACGGAACGGGAGAACCGGCTGCGGACCTCTCCGGAATGCGGCTGCTCGGGCACCTGAACCGCGCCAATCCGCACTGGTCCGCACTGCGGACCGGCACGGTGGTGCTATTGACCTTCACCGGCCCGCACGCGTATGTCTCGCCCACGGTATATGACGTCACGCCGGCCGCGCCGACGTGGAACTTCACCTCGGTGCACGTCCACGGCGTGGTCGAGAAGATCGAATCGGTGGAGGAGACGCTCGGCGTGGTGCAGTCCACCGTGCGGGCCTTCGAGACCGAGTTCGGCAACGCCTGGGACATGAGCGGCTCCCTCGACTACTTCCGCAAGATCGTGCCCGCCGTCGGCGCCTTCCGGATCGAGGTGACCGGGGCCGAGGGCATGTTCAAGCTGAGCCAGGAGCAGCAGCCGGAGATCCGCGACCGGGTGGTCCGGTCGTTCGCCGACCGTGCCGGCTGCACCAGGCACGCGGAGACGGCCGCGCTGATGGGCCGCCTTCCGTAGGGCCCGTCCGACCGTTCCCGTGGCCGTTCCCGTGGCTATGCGCGTGGCCGTTCGCGCGACCGTTGCCGCCGGGCGCGCGACGCCGGGCAGGGTCCGCCCCCGCCGTGGGGGCGGACCCTGCGGCCGTCATTCGACGGGGACCTGCTGCCCGGTCTCCTTCAGGACCTGCTCGGCGGCGGCGTCGAGGGTGGCCGTCACCCACTCCGCGAGCTCGGCTCCGGCCTGAGCCGCCGCCTTGTGCCACCACTGCAGCCGGTGGTCGGGAATCGCCAGCCGGCGCGTTGCCGCGGCGTCGTCCGCCACCTGCGGGCTCTCGCTCTCGCCGTCACGATCGGCCCGGATCGCGTTGCGCAGCTGCTTGGTGGTCCACTTCATCCGCTCGGCGCGGTCGAGCCAGGTCTCCTGCTCGTCGACGGGCAGCGAGGCCAGCTCGGCGTGGTGCTGGAAGCTCAGCGCGGGCCGTCGCCTGGGCAGTTCGAACCGCCGGGAGACCCACGCGTAGTTCCGCAGCGTCTGGTACTGCAGCCCGACCGCGCGGACGCCTCGCTCGTAGCGGTCGGCGTAGTGGTCCTTGCCGTAGACGAGCCAGTCACCGAGCCACCAGGACGACGAGCTGAGCAGCCCGGAAAGCTGGCGCCCGGCCCGCTCCCAGTCCTCGAACGCGAGGCCCACCGGTATGTGCAGCCCGACCTGCGTGGTGAGGACCTGATCACGCCGCGAATCGAATCCCTGGCATCTCGGGATCCTGGGCGCCGCCTCGGCGGCCTTGCCGAACATGAGCACTTTCGAGTCTTTGCCCTCTTCAACCTGACTGCTCATCACGCCTCCCCGTTTGCACAGAAGTGCCCAACACATTGACCACAAAACCTGCCGGTGAAATACCATCGGCCGGAGCGGGTCGTCGACGGCTCGCCGGCGCTTCGATAGGTCGAATGCCAACCGCTGTCGATCCGAGTACATCGCGGAGTCGATGCAATTTTCAAGTATCGCGGCATCGCTCGACGCTACTTTGCAGAGTCCGCCCGTCCCTGTGACGTGATCTTACCGACCGGCGCACCGATCGGCTTCGAATACACATTCGCGTGCAGGTTCCGGTATGCGGCCAGGGTGCATCGATCCGATATCCGACCGGGCCGAAAACGGGCAGCCCGATGGCCGGATCCGCCCGAACGGAATCCGGCCGTCCGCACCCCCGATACGAGGGCACGGCAATGCGACAATTAATGGATCCTGCCGAATGCCGACAGAACGATCTCCGGAAGCCCCGCTGCACCGAATTCAGCGCATGTGGGCACACGCGGCCGCCGTGGGTGCACCCGGGCAGGCGCGGGCACAGGTGGCGGACGGCCGGCCGAGCGGGCTGCTCGTCACCAGGGCCGCGCGGCAGGCGTCTCCAGGGCGGTCAGCGGGGTGGCCGCGCAGGGCGATCGTGCAGGAGGCATAACGCCATGATGACGTCACGTGATGGCCATGCCAAGCCGATGCGCGCCACCCTGGCGTATATCGTGCGCCGCGCGTCGGGCGGCGCACGGTTCGGCTCGGGCGCTCGCCGTGCCGGCGCGGCTCCGACCTGGAGATCTGCGCGCGACCGGCCATCGGTCCGGGTGGCCGGTCGGTATATGTCTTGGCTGGAAGTCATCGGTGGGGCAACCGAGTCAACAGGTCCCGTCAGCCGCCCCGAGGCGATCGGGTGCGCCACGGCGCCGCTGCGCGGAGCACCCGATGGCGCCGCTCGGCCCCGGGGGAGCCAGGGACCGAGGAGGGGTCAGGGGGGAACGCGGGTCAGCACTCGAGGACCGTGCAGCCCCAGTGCATGCCGCGGCCCATACCGGCCAGCGCGACCAGGTCACCGCGGCGCAGCTCGCCCGACTCGACGTGGTGCTGCAGCGTCAGGAGGTGGTCTGCCGCACCGAAGTGACCGTGTTCCAGGGAGAACGCGAGATTGGTTCGGTCGAGCGGCACGCCGATCCGCTCGGCCAGCGCGGTCAGCGTCTGCCGGTTGTCGTTGAGCAGGACGACCCGGGCCAGCCGGTCGGGATCGGTGCCCGCCCGCTTGCAGGCGCGGGCGACCACCTCCCGCACCCGGTCGTTCATCAGCTCGATGAAGCCCTCGAAGCGGTCGGAGTCGTAGTCGAAGAACTCCATCATGTCCCAGGCGTCCCGCGCGGCCGGCGGCTCGTCCCCGGGCGTGAACGGCATGGCCGCGCCGCCCTGGTCCATCAGGAAGAACTCGGCGAAGCGGCCGTCGCTGATGACCTCGCTCGCCAGCCAGCGGAACCGGTCGTGGCCGCGGGCGACGACCGTCGCGGCGGCGCCGTCGGAGAAGAGCAGCGAGTGCGTCGCCATCCGGTTCCAATACGCCTCGCAGGTGCGGTTCACGCCGACGAACAGCGCCCGCCGGTAGTCCGGGTGGGTCGCGAACCGGCCCGCGAGCGTGTCGAAGCCGGTGATCCCGCCGAGGCAGCCCTGGCTGATCAGGACGGCCTCGGCGCGATGGGCGCCGAGCCGGGCCTGCAGGCTCGCCGCCGGATCCCAGTACAGGTACTCGGGGATGTCGGTGATCGCCATGACCACCAGGTCAAGGTCCTCCGGCGCGGTGCCGGACCCTTCGAGCGCGCGACGGGCGGCGTCCACAGCCAGGTCGGTCAGGCCGACCTCGGCCGGGGAACGGTGCACGGCGCGGTAGCCGTACGCGAGCACCCGTTCCACGTCGGGTGTGTACTCCGCGACGATGTCGGCCACCGGGGCTCGCTCCCCGATCACCGAACCGAAAGACGTCATCCCGAACACCGTGGCGGCTCCTTCTCCTGTGTGTCGAGCTCCTGGGTGTCGAGCTGCTGCGGGTCGAGCCAGGGCCGCAGGCCGTCCGGCTGTTCCAGCGAGGCCCTGAGCCGGGTCAGGAACAGGACGGCGTCCCGGCCGTTGACCACCCGGTGGTCGTAGGCCAGTCCGAGGTGCACGGACCGGACCGTCCGCACGGTCCCGTCGGCGTCGAGCCGGCACTCCTCGCCGACGGCGCCCACCGAGACCATGCACAGCTGCGGCCACAGCACGATCGGATGCACCAGGACCACACCGGCGTCCGGGTTGAGCGAGACGGAGATGGCACCGCCCGCCAGCTCGGCGGCGGCGAAACTCTTGGTCAGCGCCTTCATCCGGAAGTCCATCAGCGCGTCGGCGACGTCTTCGAGCGAGCGTTCGTGGGCGCGCTCGACCACCGGCACATAGAGGCCTCCGTCGACGTCCACCGTGACACCGACGTGGGGGGCGTCCGCGACGGCGACGGTGCGGTCGTCCACCAGTGAGCCGAAGAAGTGCGGGAACTCGTCGTACGTCCCGGCCACCGCCTTGACCACCACCTCGGCGAGGCCGAAGTCCGTGCCCGTCTCGGCCCCGAGGCGATCCAGTTCCTCCAGCACCGTGTCCACCTCGGCACGCACCACGGTGAAGCCGGCCGGCACTTCGCGGTGGCTCCTGCTGACCACCGCGGCGGTGCCCTGCTGCGCCCGGTCCAGCAGCAGCGTGCGGGACGGGCGGGCAGCGTCGGATGCGGGGCCTGGTGCGGGGCCTGGTGCGAGGTCGGAGACCGGGAGAGGGGCGTCGGTACCCCAAGGGGTGCCCGTCGTGGCAGCGGCCGGGGCCGCGGCCGGCTGCGGCAGGAGCCGGGCCAGCAGCTCGCCGACGCCGCGCTCCTCCCCCGCCGGCACCATGCGGTGCAGATAGCCGGAGCCGGGGGCCGGGATGTCCTCGACGGCCTTGGAGGTCTCCAGCGAGACGAGGTCGGTGTCCGCCTCGACCCACTCGCCGTCCGCGACCAGCCAGTCGACGACGAGGTAGGCGGTGTCGTTGTTGTTGAGCTTCGGCACGGTGACCGCAACGCCGGTCCCACCGGGCTCCCGCGCCGCATCGGCCCGGTCCGCCTCCCCGGTGGTCGCCGTCTCGGCCGGTGACGGGCCGGCGGCGTCCCAGCCCGCCGCGGACCGGAGACCGGCCTCGATGTGGCCGGCGCCCAGCAGCACCCGGCTCTCCAGGTGGGGGGCGGTCGGAATGATCGAGTCGGCCGAGTTGAGCAGGATCACCGGTCCGCGCAGCGAGGACCAGATCCGCTCGTACAGCCCGCGAGCCACCTCGGCTCCCCAGGTGCCGCCGGCCGTCCCCTCCTCGACGACGGCGATCCGCCCGGCCGAGGCGAGCAGCGGCAGCACCGGCTCCAGATCCAGCGGATAGAGCCGCCCCGGGGTCAGCAGGTGCACGGAGCGGCCGTGTTCGGCGCGCAGCGCGCGGGCCGCGTCCAGGGAGCGGTGGGCCATGCCGCCCGGGGCGATGACGACGAGATCGGGGGTGGACCGCTCCCCCTCGGGGAACGTGTGCGCCCAGCCCGTGCCGGCGCCCGTGCCCGTGCCCGTGCCGCCCAGCATCTCGTAGTGGAACAGGTCGTCGACCCGTCCGTCCCGGTACATCCGCCGGGTGTAGAGCACCTTGTCCTCGAACAGGATGGCGGGCGCACCGCGATCGAACGCCTCGCCGAGCAGCGCGCCCACGTCGTGGTACGGCGAGAGCTCGTACAGCGCGAGGTTGGGGATGCCGATGAAGTGCTTCTGCGGGCTCTGGCTGTGCGTCGGTCCGTAGCCGCGGTTGCCGCCGACCGGGCAGCGGACCACCAGCGGCACGGGCACCTCCCGCCCGTACATCGACACCGACTTGGAGGCGAAGTTCAGCACCTGGTCGAAGCCGAGCGCGATGAAGTCGCCGAACATGATCTCGACGATGACCTTGTTCCCGGAGAGCGCGAGGCCCCCGGCGACGCCGACGATACCGCTCTCGCTCAGCGGCGTGGACAGTACCCGGTCCGGGAAGCCGCTGGAGAGCCCCCTGGTGATCTTGAAGGCACCGCCGTACGGATCGGTCAGGTCCTCGCCGAGCAGGTAGAGCCGCTCCTCCCGGCGGAACAGCTGGTGCAGCGCGCGGTTGAGGTGCTCCGCGACGCGGAGGGCGACGGTGCCGACCGGGTCGGTCGCGACCGCTGTCATACCGGGTGTCCTTTCTCCGCGAGGAGCTTGCGCAGGTCGCCCACGCTGCGGCAGGAACGCGCCTGCCGCGGCGTGAACCTGACGCCGAACTCCTGGCCGACGGCCGCGATGATCCGCACGTGCTTGAGACTGCTCCACAGCGCGGTGACCGCCGGGCCGGTGTCGTCGGCGACCTCGTCCTCGCCTATGCCCAGCACCTCGGCGACGATCCGCTCCAGCGCACTCATCCGCCCACCCCCGCACCGGTCAGCGCGTCGGTCAGGGCCGGCCAGTGCGACGGCGGACGGGCGGAGACCTGCGCGACCAGGTCGGCGATCCGCTCCCGGGTGCGCTTGTCCATCACCGCGAACTGCTCACCGAACCGCTGCGCGTACGCCGCCCCCCACTCCCGGGCGCGTACCTCGGCCAGCTCCGCCTCGGAGCGGGTGTCGTCACCCTTGCTGTGCGGGCCCAGCCGCAGGCAGTGGAACTCCAGCACGGCCGGCGTCCGCCGACGGCGCACGTCCTCGATCACCGGGGCGAGTTCGGCGCGGATCGCGTTGACGTCGCTGCTGTGGATCTCGTGGTGCGCGATGCCGAACGCCGCAGCGCGATCCGCGATGCTGCCGGCCAACTGCCGCTCGGTCCGCGTCGATTGGGCGATCCCGTTGTTCTCGACCACGACCAGCAGCGGCACCTGCCACAACTGCGCCATGTTCAGGGCCTCGTAGACCGATCCCTCACCCCAGGTACCGTCCCCGATGTGGGCCACGGCGATGCTCCGGCGGCCCGTGCGGGCGAAGTCCAGCGCGACACCGACGGCCACCGGCAGGCTCTGCCCCTGCACACCGGTCGACAGGAAGCCCTCACGGTAGATGTGCTGGCTGCCACCGACGCCGGCGCACACCGCGCCGGAGCGTCCCATGATCTCCGCCAGCAGCCCGGCCGGGTCCCGGAACCGGGCGAGGTAGTGCCCGTGGCCGCGGTGGTTGCTGAAGACGAAGTCGTCGCGGAGCAGTGGCGCCAGCGCGACCGGCACGTACTCCTGGCCAAGACAGGTGTGGGTCGTGCCGTTGAGCCGGCCCGCCGCGAAGAGGTCCAGCAGGGCCAGCTCGAAGTTGCGGATCAGCAGCAGGAGTTCGAGATCATCGTCGGCCAGTTCGGTGATCCCGGGCGCCGGTTCGGCCGCCCGGCCGCGCGGCTCAGGCATCGTCGCCCGCCATCGCCTCGGCCAGGTTCTTCGGGCGCATGTCCGTCCAGTTCTCGTTGATGAAGTCGATGCAGGCCTGCCGGCCGTCCTCGCCCTTGGCGATCGTCCAGCCGGCCGGTGCGTCGATGAACGACGGCCACAGCGAATACTGGCCCTCGTCATTCACCAGTACCAGGTAAACGCCGTTTTCGTCCTCAAAGGGATTCGTCATCGTTTTCCCCTTCCCGCATTCGAGTTGTCGGTGTCGAGCCGCGCGTTCTTCGGGGTTCCTTCGAAGGCTATCCAGCATTCGAACCCGATGACCATCCGTCAGGCGCTGTCCCGCCGACGGGACATGCGGCCCCGGTGCGGGCCTTGAAGTGCCGACGCCCGCCGGTCTAGCGTGACGAGGCGGTCCACCGTGCTCCGGGCCGCGTTCTCCGGCGCCGGCGCCGATTCCGCTTCGAGACAAACTCCCGGACCCGCGCACCGCATTTTCCGGTGCGCCCCGCAGGGCACTCGAAACTCACCTGAAAGAACGACAGGAGGAATGCCCCCATGCAGGTTTCAGCGGCAGGCAACGAGACGGCTCCCGAAGCCGGCCGGGCGGAGATCGAGCGTTCCGTCGTCGAGTGGCTGCGCGTCGAGCTGGACGATCCGGAACTCGTCGGCTCCGACAACTTCCTCGACATCGGGGGTCACTCGGTGACCTTCGCGAAGCTGAACAAGCACCTCGGCGACTCCTTCGGGGTCGTCCTCGACATGAAGACCACGTACTCCGAGCCGCTCGACGCGGCCGTCGCGCAGCTGCGGCCGGCCGAGCAGCGCTGACCCCGACCAGCAGACGCAGTTGAGAGGACGCAGGACATGACCACCATCGAAGGCGCCGAATTCTCCCTGTCGGACGAGGAGGTGGCCTCGTTCCAGCAGAACGGCTACCTCGGCCCGCTGACGGTCTACTCGCCCGACGAGATGGACGAGATGTGGAAGACCGTCCAGCGCGAGGCGCTCGACCGCCGGTACGCCGCCTATCCCGAGGTGGACAAGGGCGTCGGAGCACCGAACATCTTCAACTACGACCGCCACCTGGACATCGATCTGCTGGCCCGGCACGCGTGCAACCGGAGGATCGTCGACCGGGTCGCGTCCGTGCTCGGCCCCGATCTGCTCTGCTGGCGCTCGGAGTTCTTCCCGAAGTACCCGGGAGACGAGGGCACCGACTGGCACCAGGCCGACACCTTCGCGAACGCGAGCGGCAAGCCGCAGCTGCTGTGGCCCGGCGAGACCGAGGACAACTTCGGCGCGGGCACCCTGACCGTGTGGACGGCGTTCACCGACTCCACCATCGAGAACGGCTGCCTGCAGATCATCCCGGGCACGCACCACCAGATGAACTACGACGAGACGAAGCGGATGGAGTACAACGAGAGCCGCATCAACTCGGAGGTCAAGGACGGTGTCCGGCGCGGATTCTTCGGGTACGACTACCGGCAGTTGCAGGTCGATCCCGGGTGGCGGCCGAACGAGGAGGACGCCGTCTCGCTGGTGATGGAGCGTGGTCAGTGCGTGATCTTCCTGTCCACGCTGATGCACGCCTCGCTGCCGAACACCGGTACGGGCAAGAACTACCGGATGGGCTTCGCCACCCGCTATGTCCCGACCAAGGTGCGGGTCTATCCCGGCACCGACCACATCGACGAGTACGGCGGCAGCATCTCACTGGAGAAGTGGTCCGCCTTCCTGGTCAGCGGCCGAGACGACTACGGCCACAACAGGATCAGCGACACGACGCTGCGGGGCACGCCGATCCACCAGGCCTGACCGCCCGGTTGTCCGGAGCACCACGTCTGGAGCCCCCATGACGCATGACCGGGAACCCGAGCATGACCGCAACCGGCAACCCGACCCGGACCACGGGCGGCAGCGCGAGCGGGACGACGCGCGGGCCAGGCCGGTGGTCGCCTTCATCCCGCCGTCCGGTTGCGGCGCCGGCTACTTCCGGCGGCTCAGGCGGGCCCTCGGCGACCGGATCGACTTCCGCGGCATCGAACTGCCCGGCCACGGCCGCCGGTTCGAGGAGCCCTGCCTGGTGACGGCGGAGGCCGCCGTACGCGACGTGACCGGGCAGCTCGACGGCCCGGTGGACGCCGTCTACGGCGAGAGCCTCGGCGCGTACGTCGGCCTCGCCGTGACGGCGGTGCTCCGGCAGGCTCGTCCCCCGCTGCTGTTCGCCGTCTCCAACTCGCCGCCGTCGGTGCGGCGGACGGGCCCGCTCCCGGAGGTGACCTCGATCGAGTCGGCGGTCGCGGCGCTGACGGCGATGGGCGGCGAGATCCCGCCGGAGGTCGTCACGGATCCGGCCCTCGCCGCACGGGCCTTCCCGCTGATCCGGGACGACCTGCGGCTGGCCGGCTCGCTCATCGCCGGGCACCGGGCAACCCGGACGCCCGGGGACATCCGGGTGATCGCCGGCCGGGACGACGCCGCCGCCGAGCGGCTCGACTCCTGGGCGCAGCACGCCGACGGGCACTGCGCCGTGCTGCGGCTGCCCGGCGGACACCTGCTCTCCGCCGCCAATCCCGCCGGCCTGGCCGCGGCCGTGCTCGACGCGCTGCTCGGTCCGCCGCCGGGGGCGGTCGAGCCGCACTGATCCACCGGCCGGGCCGGGCCCGGCCCCCGACCACCGCGGCCGAAGGAGTCGAGATGGCGATGGCAACGACGATGCCGATGATGACAGCGCGGGCGGCCGGGCCGGTCCCCGGCATCGGCGACCATCAACTGCTGCTGTTCCTACTCCAGTTCGCCCTGTTCCTGACCGCCGCGGTGGTGCTGGGCAGGGTGGCGGCGCGGCTGCGGATGCCAGCCGTGGTCGGCGAGCTGAGCACCGGGGTGCTGCTCGGCCCGTCGGTGTTCGGCCACCTGCTGCCCGGCCCGTCCGGCTGGCTACTGCCGCCGGACCCGGACCAGCGACACCTGCTCGCGGTGGTGGCCCAGCTCGGCGTGCTGCTGCTGGTCGCCGTCACCGGCGCGCACATCGACCTCGACCTGCTCCGGCGACGCCGCCGGGCCGTCGGCTTCGTCAGCGTCGGCGGTGTGGTGCTGCCGCTCGCCCTCGGCGTCTGCCTCGGCTTCCTGGCCCCCGGTTCGCTGCTGGCACCGAACGCCGACCGCGTCTCCTTCGCGCTCTTCGTGGGGGTCGCCGTCGCGGTCAGCGCACTGCCGGTGATCGCGAAGACGCTGCTGGACATGCGGCTGCTGCACCGCAACGTCGGCCAGCTGATCATCGGTGCGGCCGCGGTCAGCGACATCGTGGGCTGGCTGCTGCTGTCGCTGGTCTCCACCATGGCGACCACGGGGACGCAGCTGGCACCGGTGGCCAGAGCGGCCGGCTGCCTCGTCGCCGTGCTGGCGTTCACCGGGCTGGTCGCGCGACCGGTGGCCGCCCGGGTGCTGCGGATCGGCGAGCACCCCGATCACTCCGGTGGCGCGGTGGCCGCGGTCGTCGTCCTGCTGCTGGTCTTCGCGGCGGCGACCGACGCGCTCGGCCTGGAACCGATCCTCGGCACGTTCCTGGGCGGCATCGTGATCGCCTCGCTCGGGCCGGCCGGGCGGGCCGGCCTGAACGCGCTGCGGCCGTTCGTCATGGCCGTGCTCGCTCCGCTCTTCTTCGCCACCGCGGGCTTGCAGGTCGACCTGTCCGCGCTGGCCCGCCCTGCCGTGTTCGCCGCCGCGCTGGTCACACTCGCGGTCGCCACCTCGGCCAAGTTCGCGGGCGGTTACCTCGGCGCCCGCGCGGGACGCCTCGACCACCGCGAGGGGCTGGCGATCGGGGCCGGACTCAACGCCCGGGGCGTGGTGGAGATCGTGGTGGCGACGGTCGGCCTCAAGCTCGGCGTGCTCACCACGGCCACGTACACGGTGATCATCCTGGTCGCGGTCGTGACGTCGATGATGGCTCCGCCACTGCTGCGACACGCGACCCGCCGGATGCCGACGACGGCGGCGGAGACCGAGCGGGAGAAGCGGTTCAGCACCGCCTGACCGGCTGCCACCCGGAGACGACGGGCCGCAGACGACGGGCCTGACGGGCCAGCCCGAACGGCAACCGCCTGAGCACGACCGTCAGGCCGCCGGGTGCCCGGCGGCCTGACGGTCGTGTTCAAGCGGTTGCCGACGGCTCCGGCAGTGCCGCCCGGTCGAGCTTGCCGTTCGGGGTGAGCGGCAGCCGCTCCAGGGTGACGAAGACGGCCGGGATCATGAAGGCGGGCAGCCGGTCGGCCACGTACCGGCGCAGCCGGCGCGGGGACAGCTCTGCGGACAGCGCGGCGGGCTGCGCGGCGGATTGCGCGGCGTCAGCGGTTCCGGCCGGCTCGGCGGGCCGCGGCGCGGGGACCAGGTAGGCCACCAGGCGCTTGCCGTGCGAGCCAGGGTCCGGGCGCAGGGCGATCGCGGCGTGCGCGATGCCGGGGTGTCCGGCGAGCACGGCCTCGATCTCGGCCGCCTCGATCCGCATGCCGCGGATCTTCAGCTGGCCGTCACCCCGGCCGACATGCTCCAACTGGCCGTCCGCGTTCCAGCGGGCCAGATCCCCGGTCCGGTACATGCGCGCACCGGGCGGTCCGAACGGGTCCGCCACGAACCGTTCGGCGGTTGCCCCGGGCCGGCCGTGGTAGCCGCGTGCCACCGAGCCGGCGACGTACAACTCCCCCGTCACACCCGGTGGCACGGGCACGAGTCCGGGGCCGAGCACGTACGTCCGCATGTTGCCCAGCGGCCGCCCGATCGGCACGCCGGCGCCCTGCCAGCCCTCCGGCACGGTGTACGCGGTGGCGTAGAAGCTCTCGGTCTGCCCGTACGCGTTGACCAGCCGCGTGCCGGGCAGCGCAGCCCCCAGCCGCCGGACCAGGTCGGCCGGGAGCGGCTCGCCGGCGAACATCAGGACGTCGGCGCCCAGGCACCCCGCAAGCCGGTCGGTGAGCTCGGCGAAGACCGACGGCACGGTGTGCAGCACGCTGCCCTGCCAGCCGCCGCGCTCGGCCAGCACCAGGACGTCGCGGACCACCTCGACGGTGGCCGCGTTGGTGAGCGCGGTGAACACCTCGAACACGGAGACGTCGAAGTTGATCGAGGTCCCGGCCAGTACCCGCGCACCGGGGCCGATCCCGGCCACAGCGGCCAGCCGGGTGATGCCGTTGACGACGTTCGCGTGCGTGACGGCGACTCCCTTCGGAGTGCCGGTCGAGCCGGAGGTGTACATCACGTACGCGAGCTGGCCCGGACGCACGAGCCACGGCTCACCGGGTATCGGGGGCTGAAGGGGTCGAGGAGGCACCGGGTCGTCGAGCAGGCAGACAGGGACGGTGTGCCCCGGGAGTTCCGCCGCCGTCGCGGAGTCGGTGAGGAGCAGGTCCGGTGCGGCGTCGGAGAGCAGGAACGCCAGCCGCCCGGCCGGATAGCGCGGGTCGATCGGCAGATACGCGGCTCCCGACCTCAGCGTGCCGAGCAGCGCGACCACCAGCTCAGCGGAGCGGGGCAGCGCGAGCGCGACGAGTGACTCCGGGCCGACCCCGGCGCTCCGCAGTCGCCGCGCCAGCGCGGTCGCCCGCTCGTCGAGTTGACGGTACGTCAGGCTCTCCTCGCCGCAGACGACCGCGAGCGCGTCCGGGGTCGCGGCGGCCTGCCGGGCCACCAGCTCGGGCACCGACGCGTCCGGCGTGGGCGCAGCGGCTCCGGCCAGTTCGCCGAGCAGCCGGTGGCGCTCGGCCGGGTCCAGCAGGTCGATGCGGCTCACCACCGTGGCCGGACGGGCCGTCACCTGCGCCAGGATCCGGAGCAACCGGGTGGCGAGGGCGGCTGCCGCCGCGGGCTCGAAGAGGTCGGCGGCATACGCGATCTCGGCTGCCGGCGCGCCGCCGTTCGCCGCCTCGCCGGTGCCGGTGCCGGTGCCGGTGCCGGTGCCGGTGCCGGTGCCGGGTGGGAGGCGCAGGGCCAGCGCGCAGCCCGTTCCCCCGGCGGGGCCGGGCTCTGCGGTCACCGTCGGCTCGGGCGGGGACGGCGGGCGGTCGCGGGCGGCCCGGGTGCGGTCCCGTACCTGGTCGAGCAGCCGTGCGAACGACGGGTGGCCGGACAGGTCCGCGCGGAGCACCCGGGTGGCGCCGGGCGGCGCCGGCGCCGAGCCGTGGGCGCCGACCGTGCCGACCGCGGTGACCGCGGTGACCGGCACGTCGGTGCCGGCCCCGAGCTGGTGCAGCAGGACGGCGAACGCCGCCTGCAGCACCATCAGCGGGCTCGCGCGCCGGTCGGCGGCCAGCCTGCGGACGGCGGCCGCGACGCCCGGCTCCAGCAGCACCGGAACGGTACCGACCCGGCCGCTCGCGATCGGCGGGCGAGGCTGCGCCGACGGCAACGGCGAGGGCGACGGGATCATGCGTACGTTCTCCTTCGGTGTCCTGCGTGCTCGCGGCCCAGCTGCGGTGGCGAGCGGGCTGCGGGGGCACGGGGTGCCGGTGAGGCGCGGAGTGCGGGTGAGGCGCTGAGCGCGAGTGAGGGACGGGGTGCGGGTGAGGCGCGGAATGCCGGCGAGGCGAGTGGTGCGGGTGAGGCCCGGGCGGGACGGGGCGCCGCCGGCAGAGCCGGGCGCCGGGCCGGGCGGTCAGGCGCCTCCCGGCGGGCCCGGCGGGGTGAGCAGGTCCCGGGTGATCTCGCGGACGCTGCCGCAGCCGCTGAGCGTCAGCGCGAGGTCGAGCTCGGCGAGCAGGCAGCGCAGCACGTGCCGCACGCCGCCGCGCCCGTCGAGCGCCAGGCCGTACTGGTAGGGCCGGCCGAGCAGCACGGCGTCCGCACCGAGGGCCAGCGCCTTGAACACGTCGCTGCCGGTCCGCACGCCGGAGTCCATCAGCACCGGCACGGTGTCGCCGACTGCCGCCCGGACGGCCGGCAGGCAGTCCAGCGCGGCGGCGGCGCCGTCGAGTTGGCGCCCACCGTGGTTGGAGACGATCACCCCGTCGGCGCCGTGCGCGAGCGCCAGGCGGGCGTCCTGCGGATGCAGGATGCCCTTGATCAGGATCGGCAGATCGGTGAGCTCGCGCAGCTGCGGGAGCCGGTCCCAGGTGAGGCCGGGGTTCGCGGAGATCGCCGCCCAGTGCGCGAGCGTCGCCCGGTCGCCGGCGTCCGGCGGCAGCGCCGCCCGGAACGCGGGGTCGCTGGTGAAGTTCGCGAGTCCGGCGCCGTGCAGGAACGGCAGGTAGCCGTGGTCGAGATCCGAAGGACGGTATCCGAAGGCGGGGTTGTCGACGGTGAGCACGAGCGCGGTGTACCCGCTCGCCTCGGCGCGGCGGACCAGCGACTCCGCGACCGACGGGTCCGAGGGCCAGTACAGCTGGAACCAGCGCGGCTGCGGACCAGCCGCCGCCGCGACCTCTTCCATGCTGTGCGACGCGAACGAGGAGAGGACGAACGGCACGCCCGCGTCGGCCGCGCCGCGCACGGCCGCGAGCTCGCCCTCGGGGTGGACCACGGTCTGCGCGGCGACCGGCGCGAGCAGCACCGGCACCGCCGACTCCCGGCCGAGCAGCCGCACCGACAGGTCCCGCCGGACGACGCCGCGCAGCATCCGCGGCACGATCCGCCACCGGTCGAACGCCTCGCGGTTCGCGCGGCCCGTCGCCCCCGTCCCGGCGTCGCCCGCGACGTACCCGTACGCGGACGGCGGCAGCACCGCGCGGGCCGCGTCCTGCAGGAGCGTGAGGTCGGTGGAGAGGCGGGACCCCGCGGCGGCGGGGCCGGCGAGGTAGATCTCGCGCACCAAATCGGCCGGCGGGGCAGCCGATGGGGCGGGCAGGGGCCGGGCCGCCAGATCGGCGTGGATCTGGCGGACGAGCAGTTTCGCGGTCTCCGCCGCCTCTTCGATCAGCGCGAAGTGGCCGCCCGGGTGGATCTCGACCGTGTGCCCGGCGCCGCTGTGCCCGGCCCAGCCCTGCACCTGTTCCAGTGTGTTCTTCGGGTCCTCGGCCGCGAGCAGGACCGTGATCGGGGTGGCGAGGGCGGTGTCCGGCGCGCAGTGGTAGCGGCGCAGCAGCCGATGGTCGGCGCGGAGCAGGCGCAGCACCTCGATGCGGATCTCCGGGTCGCGCAGCAGCGCGTCCGGGACGCCGCCGAGCCGGCGCAGGCCTGCGACCAGCTCGTCGTCGGCCAGCGCGTCGAGGTCGGGCTCCGCCCAGTCCGCCGCGGGCGGCCGGGCGGCGGAGACGAACAGGCGTGCCACGGTGGTGCGTTCGGCCAGCAGCCGGGCCGTCTCGAAGGCTGCCAGCGCGCCCATGCTGTGACCGAGCAGGAACAGCGGCCGGTCGGTGTACGGCGTGAGCGCGGCGGCCGCTCCCCGGGCGAGCGCGGCGATGTCGTGCGGCTCGGGTTCGGCACGGCGGTCCTGCCGGCCGGGGTACTGCACCGCGAGCAGCGCGATGTCCGCGGGCAGCGCGGCGGCGAGCGCGGCGAAGGCGTTGGCGGTGCCGCCCGCGTGCGGGAAGCAGACCAGGCGGGCGGCCGGCTGCTCCCCCGCCGGGAAGTCCCGCAGCCACCGCTGCGCCCCAGGCTGCGGCGCGGCGGCAGGGGTGCGCTCGGCCATGTCTTGGGTCACGTCTTGGGTCATGTCCTCGGTGTCCTGTCCTCGGTGGTGGTGGACAGCTGGTCCAGCAGCTCGTGCAGTCGCTCGCGCAGCCGGGTGCGCTCGGCGTCCCCGAGGGTGCCGTCCGCTATCGCGGCCTCGACGGCGGCGAGTGCGTGGGACGGGGAGCCGGGCCGCTCGTCCGCCGGTGCGGCAGCGGTGGCCATGAGCGTGTCCGTGTCCGTGGCCGTTTCCGTCGGCAGCTCCGTCCGCAGGTGGTCGGCGAGTTCGCGCGGGGTCGGCCAGTCGAAGATGAACGTGGCCGGCAGGCGGACGCCGGTGGCGGCGGCGATCCGGTTGCGCAGTTCGACGGCCGTCAGCGAGTCGAAGCCGATCCGGTCGAAGACGCTGTCGGGGGTGAGCACCGCGTCCGAGTCGTGGCCGAGCACGGTGGCGACCTCGTGCAGGATCACCTCCTGCAGGTCGCCGACCGGCACAACGGCGGTTCCGGCACTCGCGGTTGTCGCGGCTCGGGCCGACCGGTCCCGCTCCTGCTCCCGCTCCTGCTCCCGTTCCTGATCCCGGTCCCGGTCCCGGTGCGCCGTCCGGTCCCAGCGGGCGGCCACGGCCACCGGCCGGTCGCCGTCCAGTGCCGCGTCCAGCAGGCCGAGGCCCTGATCGATCGGGAGCGGCAGCACGCCGAGCCGGGCCATCCGGGCCAGGTCGGCCCCGGTCAGCGCGCTGCCCATGCCACCGGCGACGTCCCACAGGCCCCAGACGAGCGAGACACCGGCCAGGCCTAGCGCGCGCCGCCGCTCCGCCAGGCCGTCCAGGAACGCGTTGCCGGCGGCGTAGCCGGCCTGCCCTGCGGAGCCGAGCGTGCCGGCCAGCGAGGAGTAGAGCACGAACGCGGACAGCTCGCGCCCGGCGGTCAGTTCGTGCAGGTTGACCGCCGCATCGACCTTCGGCCGGAGCGTCCGGTCGAGCTGCTCGGGGGTCAGAGCGGCCAGCAGCCCGTCATCGACGACGCCCGCCGCGTGGACGACGCCGCCGAGCCGCAGGCCCTCGCGGTCGAGCCCGTCGAGCGCGGCGGCCAGTGCCGTCCGGTCCGCCGCGTCGCAGGCGAGGGTGCGCACCTCGGCGCCCAGGCCGCGCAGTTCGGCGATGTCGCGGGTCGCGGCCGGGCTGGGGGCGCCGCGCCCGAGCAGGACCAGCTGCCGGACGCCGTGCTCGACGACCAGGTGGCGCGCGGTCAGCCGACCGAGCCAGCCGAGGCCGCCGGTGATCAGCACGGCCCGCCCGGTGTCCCAGACGGGGTCGGGCAGTTCGAGGACGACCTTGCCGACGTGCCGAGCCTCGGCCAGGTACCGGAACGCCTCCGGCGCGCTGCGGACGGCCCAGCCGCGGACCGGCGGCGGCTGGAGCTCGCCCCGTTCGAACAGCGCGAGCAGGGCACGGAGCATCTGCTGGATGCGGTCGGGACCCGGCTCGCGCACGTCGTACGCCCGATAGGCGACCCCGGGGTGCTGCGCGGCCACGGCGGCCGGATCCCGCCGGTCGGTCTTGCCCATCTCCAGGAAGCGGCCGCCGCGCGGCAGCAGGCGCAGCGAAGCGTCCGTGTAGGGGCCGGCCAGGGAGTTGAGGACGACGTCTACGCCCGCACCACCGGTGGCGTCGAGCAGGCGCTGCTCGAAGTCGAGGCTGCGCGAGGAGGCGAGCCGCTCGTCCGGCAACCCGAAGGACCGCAGCGTGTCCCACTTGCCGGGGGAAGCCGTGGCGTAGGCCACCGCGCCGAGATGGCGGGCGATCTGCAGCGCGGCGGTGCCGACGCCGCCGGTGCCCGCGTGCACCAGGACCGACTCGCCCGCGCTCAGCCCGGCCAGCTCCACCAGCCCGTAGTAGGCGGTCAGGTAGGCGACCGGCACGGCGGCGGCCTGCTGGAACGTCCAGCCCTCGGGGACCGGGCAGACCAGCCGCCGGTCGGTCACCGAAGTCGGCCCGATGCCGGAGAAGAGGCCGAGGACGCGGTCGCCCGGGCGCAGGTCGGTGACGCCCGCGCCGACCTCGACGACCTCGCCGGCGCCCTCGCCGCCCTGGCCGCGGTCGCCCGCGTCCGGGTCGACGGAGGGCGGTATCACGCCCAGCGAGAGCAGCACGTCACGGAAGTTGAGCCCGGCGGCCCGCAACCGCACCCGGACCTGACCGGGTGCCAGCGGCAGGTCTGCCTCCGGCCAGGGCTCCAGCGACAGGTTGGCGAAGGACTGCTTGGCGACGTAGTCCAGCCGCCAGCTCCGGGTGCCGGCTGGTGGGACCAGTCCGGTGCGCTCGGGTGCCTCGGCGAGGCCGGGGCGGTGGGCCGTGCCGTCGCGCAGCGCGAGCTGCGGTTCGCCGGTCGCCACGGCGGCGGGGAGCGCGGCGAGGGAGGCCGCGGTGCCGTCCTCGTCGATGAGGGTGAAACGGCCGGGGTGTTCGGCCTGGGCGGACCGCAGCAGGCCCCAGACGGCGCGGTGGGCGAGCCGAGCGGGTGCCTGGTCCGCGGCGGCGGACGCCGGGCCAGGCGCGGACGCAGGGGCGGGAACGGCCACGGCCCCGCGGGTGAGCACCACGAGCCGGGTGCCGGCGAGCCGTTCGTCGCCGAGCAGCAGTCGGGTGGCGGCCAGCACCTCCCGCAGCAGCGCCCGGACGGCGGCGGGGTCCGCGTCGGCCTCGGCGCAACCGAGCAGCACCACCTCCGGGGCCGCCGCCCCGGCGGCGAGATCGGCGGCGAGCGCGGACCCGAGGGCTGCCGCGTCGGCGACGGCTTCGCCGGGGCCGACCCGCAGCCAGCGCTCGGTGCCGGGCGGCGCGGGCAGCACGGGCCCGGCCGTCCAGTGCGGCAGCAGCAGGGCGGCGGCCGGCCCGGCGGCACCCGCCGGAACCGGGCGCAGCGAGAGCGAGCCGACCGTGGCCACCGGCCTGCCGTCGCCGTCGGTCACCTCGACGGCCACCGCGTCGCGGCCGGTGGGGGTCAGCCGGACCCGGACCAGGTCGGCCGCCGCGCGGTGGATCCGGACGCCGGACCAGACGTACGGCAGCAGCGCACGGCCGCCCTCGGCCCGGGGGGCGCCGGGGTCCGGGGAGCTCAGCGCGAAGGGGTGCAGGCAGGCGTCGAGAAGCGCGGGGTGCAGGCTGCTCCCGGCGCCGCCCGGCCACCGCTGCGCGGGCGGCGCGACCTCGGCGAAGAGCTCCGCCCCGCGCCGCCAGAGCGCGCGCACCCCGCGGAACGCCGGTCCGTACTCCAGGCCGCGCCCGGCCAGCTCCGCGTAGAGCTCGTCGAGCGGCACCGGGACGGGTTCGGCGCCCACGGGCGGCCACGTGCCGGCGGCGGGATCGACAGAATCCGCCGGGTCGGTGCGACCCGCGGGGTCGGCCGGATCCGCAGGGCCGGCCGGACCCGCCGGATCGGCCGGATCCGCGACGGCCAGCGTCCGGCGGGTGAGCGTGCCGTGCGCATGGCGGGTCCACGGCGACGGTTCGGGGCCGTCGGCCCGGCGGGCGTGCACGGTGACCGCACGGGTGCCGTCCGCGCCGGCCGCGGCGAGGAACACACGCAGCTGGATCCCGGCCTCCTGCGGCACGGTCAGCGGCGCCTCCAGCACCAGCTCCTCCACCGTTTCGGCCGCTTCGGCCGCGCCGCCCCCTGCGGCCCGCGCGGCGCTCGCCACCAGGTCGAGCAGCGCCGTGCCCGGCAGCAGCACCCGGCCGGCGACCCGGTGGTCCGCGAGCCACGGCTGCGCGGCGAGCGAGAGCCGTCCGGTGTACAGCGTCCCGCCGGGTTCCGGCAGCTCGGCGACGGCGGTCAGCGCCCAGTGATCGAGGCCGGTGAGACCGGCCGACCGCACGTCACCGGCGCCGCCGGTCCGGTCGATCCAGAACCGGCGGCGCTGGAACGCGTAGGTCGGCAGCGGGACGCGGCGGGCGCCGCTGCCGGCGAAGACCGCGGTCCAGTCCACCTCCGTGCCGCCGGCGTGCAGCCGCGCGAGCGCGCTGAGCGCGGCCACGGGCTCGGCCCGGCCACGGCGCAGCGCCGGCACCAGCTCGGGCCCGGCCGCCGAACCGGGCGGCTGGCCGGGCGCGGGGCCGGCGGCAAGGCCGGCGAGGCAGTCGGCGGTGGTCGCCAGCAGATCGCCGGCCGGGCCCAGGTCGAGGAACCGGTGGCAGCCGAGCTCCGTCAAGGTGCGCACACCGGCCTGGAAGCGGACCGTCTCGCGGGCGTGGCGCACCCAGTACTCGGGGTCGGCGAGCTCGCCGGGCCGCGTCGGCTCGCCGGTCAGGTCGGAGACGACCGTGAGCTGCGGCGGGTGGAACGTCAGCCGCTCGACGACGGCCCGCAGCTCGTCGAGCGCCGGCCGCATCAACGGCGAGTGGAACGCGTGACTGACCGGCAGCCAGCGGGCCCTGCCCCCGGACTTCTCGAACTCGGCCACCACCTCGGCCAGTTCGTCGGTGTCCCCGGAAAGCACGCTGGCGGCCGGCCCGTTGACGGCGGCAACCGCGATGCGGTCGGTCCGGCCGGCGACGAGTGCCGCCGCCTGCTCCTCGCCCGCCCGCAGCGCGACCATGGCGCCGCCGCTGGGCAGCCGCTGCATCAACCGGCCACGCTCCACCGCCAGTTCGGCCGCGTCCGCGAGCGAGAGCACCCCGGCGGCGTGCACGGCGGCGAGCGCGCCGACGGAGTGCCCGATGACCGCGTCGGGCTGGACGCCCCACGCCTCGAACAGGCGGAACAGTGCGACCTCGAAAGCGAACAACGCGGGCTGGGTGTACTCCGTGCGGTGCAGCAGCCCGGTCTCGGCGGAATCCTCGGCCGCGAACAGCACCTCGCGCAGCGGGCGGTCGAGCCGGGCGTCGAGCTCGGCGCACGCCGCGTCGAGGGCCGCGGCGTAGGCAGGGAACGCCGCGGCCAGCTCCCGGCCCATGCCGAGCCGCTGGGCGCCCTGCCCGGCGAAGAGGAAGGCCGTGCGGCCGCCGGCCGCCGTGCCCCGCACGGCGGCCGGGTGGTCGGCGCCGTCGGCCAGCGCGCGCAGGCCCTCGTGCAGATCCGTCCGGTCCGCGCAGAGCAGCACGGCACGGTGGTCGAGGTGCCCCCGGGTCGTCGCGAGGGAGAAGCCGAGATCGACCGGACGGGCCGGCTCGGCGGTCACCCGGTCGAGCAGCCGGGCGGCCTGCGCGCGCAGCGCCGGTGCGCCGGCCGCCGACAGCACCAGGGGCACGACGGGCAGCGGCACCGGCGCCGGGCCGGCGGGTGATGCGGGCTCAGCTGCGGCGCCGGTTTCCGCTTCGGCTTCGGCGTCCTCTTCCAGGATCACGTGCGCGTTGGTGCCGCTGATGCCGAACGAGGAGACGGCCGCCCGCCGGGGACGGCCTCGGTCGGGCCACGGCGTCGCCTCGGTGAGCAGCGCCAACGCGCCGTCGGCCCAGTCCACATGAGGGGTGGGTTCGTCCGCGTGCAGCGTCCGCGGCAGGACGCCGTGCCGTAGTGCCTGGACCGTCTTGATCACGCCGCCCACGCCGGCGGCGGCCTGGGTGTGCCCGATGTTGGACTTCAGCGAGCCCAGGTACAGCGGACGGTCCGCCGGCCGACCGGCGCCGTAGACGGCCCGCAGCGCCTGCGCCTCGATCGGGTCGCCGAGCGAGGTGCCGGTGCCGTGCGCCTCGACCGCGTCGATCTCTCCGGCGGGCAGGCCGGCGGCGGCGAGCGCGTCGGCGATCACGCGTTCCTGCGCACTGCCGCTCGGCGCGGTCAGCCCGTTGCTGTCGCTGCTGTGGTTGACGGCGGTGCCGCGGACCACGGCGAGCACCGGGTGGCCGAGGCGACGGGCGTCCGCCAGCCGTTCCAGCAGCAGCAGTCCGGCGCCCTCGGACCAGCCGGTGCCGTCCGCGGCCGCGGCGAAGGACTTGCACCGGCCGTCGGCGGCGAGCCCGCGCTGCCGGCTGAACTCCACGAACGGCATCGGCGTCGCCATCACGGTCGCGCCGCCGGCCAGCGCCAGCGAGCACTCGCCCCGGCGCAGCGCGGCACAGGCGAGGTGCAGCGCGACCAGCGAGGAGGAGCAGGCCGTGTCAACGGTCAGCGCCGGGCCCTGGAGGCCGAGGGTGTACGCGACGCGCCCGGACGCGACGCTGCCGGCGCTGCCGAGCCCGAGGTAGCCCTCGTACTCGGCGGGGGCGGGCACGAGGCGGGAGCCGTAGTCGCCGTACATGGTGCCGACGAAGACGCCGGTACGGCTGCCGCGCAGCGCGGCCGGGTCGAGTCCGGCGTCCTCCACGGCCTCCCAGGCGGTCTCCAGCAGCAGCCGGTGCTGCGGGTCCGTCGCGTACGCCTCGCGCGGCGAGATGCCGAAGAACTCGGCGTCGAACCGCGCGGCGTCCCGCAGGAACCCGCCCTCCTTGACGTACGACGTGCCGGGGGTGTCCGGGTCCGGGTCGTAGAGCGAGGCCAGGTCCCAGCCGCGGTCGTCGGGGAACGGGCCGATCGCGTCCACCTCGTCGGTGACCAATCGCCAGAGGTCCTGCGGGGAGCCGACCCCACCGGGGTAGCGGCAGGCCATGCCGACGATCGCGACGGGCTCGCGGCTGCGCTCGGCTTCGCGGGAAGCGTCGCGCTCGGCTTCGCGGGCGGCCGTCTTCAGGCGCTCGTTCTCCTTCAACGCGGCCCGCAGCGCGTCGACGACTTGCTCGGGGGATGTGGCCGTCATCGTCTCTCTCCGTAACTCGCTAGGGCTGATCGGGGCGGGCCGCGCCCAGGGCCAGGCGGACCAGTTCGTCGGCGGTCATCGAGTCCACGGCGCTGCCGTCACCGGTCCCGTCCCGCGGTTCCTGGGGCTCTTGGGGCTTCTGCGCTTCCCGTGGTTCCTGCGGGGTGGTGCGGGGCACGAGGTCGGCACCGAGCCGCTCCGCCAGCGCGCCGGGGCTCGGGTGGTCGAAGACGAGGGTGGGGGGCAACCTGACGCCGGTCACCGTGCTGAGCCGGTTGCGCAGTTCGAGGGCGGTCAGCGAGTCGAAGCCCATGTCCTGGAAGCGGCGGTCGGCCGGCACCCGCTCCTGCGTCAGATGCCCGAGGACGGCGGCGATCTCGGCGCGCACGGTTTCGAGCAGGATGTGCCGCCGCTCCTTGCGCGGCGCCCGGTCCAGCCGCTCGCGCAGCTCGGCGGCCGGGTCGGCGGCCGGGTCGGCGGCCGGCCGTGCGGCCTGCGCGCGCACACCGGCGGCCGGGACGAGCGCCCGCAGCACAGGCGGGAGCGTGGCGGGGTCGAGGCTGCCCGGGTCCGGGCTGTCAGGGCCGGAGCCACCGGGCAGGTGGAAGCGGGCGGGCGCCAGGACCGGTGCGCCGTCGGCGATCGCGGCGTCGAAGAGCGCGAGGCCCTCCTCCGCGGTGAGCGCACCGATCCCGGCCCGGGCCAGCCGGCGCAGGTCCCGCTCGCCGAGGCCGGCGGTCATCTCCCCCTCGCCCGCCCAGAGACCCCAGGCCAGCGACAGTGCGGGCAGTCCCGCGGCGCGGCGGGCCTGGGCCAGTGCGTCGAGCTGGCTGTTGGCCGCCGCATAGCTGCCCTGCCCGGCCGTGCCGAGCATGCCCGAGAGGGAGGAGAACAGCACGAACGCGGACAGTTCCTGACCCTGCGTCAGCTCGTGCAGGTGGACGGCCGCATCCGCCTTGGGCGCCAGCACCCGGTCCAGCCGCTCGGGCGTGAGCCGCTCGACGACGGTGTCGTCGAGCACGCCGGCCGCGTGCAGCACGCCGGTCAGCGGCCGGTCGGCGGGCAGACCGGCGAGGACGGCGGCCAGCGCGGTGCGGTCGGCCACGTCGCAGGCGGTGACCATCACCCGGGCCCCGCGGGCCTGGAGCTCGGCCACGAGCTCGGCGGCGCCCGGCGTGCGCGGGCCGCGGCGGCCGGTGAGCGTCAGGTGCCGCACGCCGTAGCGGTCCACCAGGTGCCGGGCGAGCAGCCGGCCGAGGGTGCCCAGGCCACCGGTGATCAGGACGTGGCTCTGCTCGTCGAAGCGGGTGACTGCGGGGGCGGCCATGCCTTCGGGCGTGGCCGTGCCTGCGATCGTGATCGTGTCTGGGGCCGTGATAGCGGTTGCGGCCGTGCGGAGTTCGGGCTGCCGCGCCGCCACGCCGGTGTGCGACCGCAGCCGGGGCACCCACACGCTGCCGCAGCGCACCGCCGCCTGGGGCTCGCCCGAGGCCAGTGCCGCGGCGAGGGCCCGGTGGGAGGTGCGGTGGCCATCGGTGTCGATGAGGGTGAAGCGTCCCGGGTGCTCGGTCTGCGCCGAGCGGACCAGGCCCCAGACCGCGGCGCGGGCCGGGTCGGGGCGGTCGCTGTCGGCGGCCGCGACCGCGTCCCGGGTGAGCAGGGCCAGCCGCGAGGCGGCGAGCCGCTCGTCGGCGAGCCAGCGCCGGGTCAGGTCGAGAGCGGCGTGCACGGCGCGGGTGTCCGCCCTGGCGGCCGCGGTGACCGACGGCTCGGCGGCACCGGGCACGAGCGCGACGACGAGGGCGGGTGCCGGCGCACCGGCGTCGAGCGCGTGGAGCAGCGCGTCGAGGTCCGGATACCCGCCGACCCTGGCCCCGGCGGCGCGCAGCGCCTCGCGCACCTCCGCGCCGCCGGGGCCGCCGGGGCCCTCAGCGCTGTCGGAGCCGAGCACGGCCCACGGGCCGGTCGGCAGTGCCGCGTCAGGATCCTGCCGCGCCCACCCGAGCGCGTACAGCGCCGCGCCGATGGCCGGCCCGGTCGCGGGGCCGGTCGCGGGGCCGGTGAGCTCGCGCAGGGCGAGCGCATCGACGGCGAGGACGGGTGCTCCGGCCGCGTCGGCGACCAGGAGCGCGTAGGCATCGCCCTCGGTTCGGCGCAGCCGCACCCGCAGCGGGCCGTCCCCGGCCGGCCGGTACAGGGTCAGGCCGCTCCAGGCGAAGGGCACGAGCAGCCGGGCGTCGTCCCCCGTGGCGCCGAGCAGCGCGTGCAGCGCGGCGTCCAGGGCGGCCGGGTGCAGCGGGAAACCGTCGGCGCCGGCAGGCGGGCTGACCTCCGCGTACAGGTCCGCACCCTGGTGCCAGAGCGCGCGCAGCCCCCGGAAGGCCGGACCGTACGCGTAGCCGCGCTCGGCGAGCCGTTCGTAGCGGCCGTCCAGCGGAACGGGCGAGGCATCCGGCGGCGGCCAGGCGGTCAGACCGGCCGGTTCACCGGCGCCGGTCGTGGCGCCGACGGCCGCGACGCCGGTGACCGGGACGTCGGTGACCGCGACGCCGGTGACCAGCACGCCCGTGGCATGCCGGGTCCACTGGGCCGCCGGTGCGTCGGCCGGCCGCGCGTGCAGCGTCAGGGCGCGGCTGCCGTCGCCGGCCGCGGCACCGACGGTGAGCTGGATCGCGACCGGCTCGGCGAGCAACAGCGGTTGCTCCAGCGTCAGTTCGGCCACCTGCCCGCCACCGGTGCGGCCCACCGCGTGCAGCGCGAGCGCGGCGACGGCCGCGCCGGGCAGCGTGGTGGCGCCGGCGATCACGTGTTCCGCGAGCCAGGGCCGGGTGCCCGGGTCCAGCCGACCGGTGAACAGCACGACTCCGCTGTCGGCCAGTTCGACTCCGTCGTCCAGCACGGCGTGGCCGGGCAGCTCGCCGCCGGTGGGCGGCGCCGTGGCGGTGCCGGCCGGTTCGCTCAGCCAGAACCGTTCACGCTGGAACGGGTAGGTCGGCAGCGGCACCGTGCGGGCACCGGGGAAGCAACCGCGCCAATCCACCTGCGCGCCACCGACGTAGGCCTCGGCGAGCGCGGTCGTCAGCGTGCGGGCCTCGTCGTGGCCACTGCGCAGCAGCGGCGTGGCGGTCATCGGCCGGCCGCCGTCCTCGTCCGTCCCGCTCGCGCGGACCATCGCGGTGAGGACGGGGTCCGGGCCGAGCTCCAGACAGGTCGTGACACCGTCCACGACGAGCAGGCGCACTCCCTCATAGAATCGGACGGTGCCGCGCAACTGCCGCACCCAGTAGTCCGGATCGGACAGCTCCTCCGCCGTCGCCAGCCGGCCCGTCACATTCGAGACCAACGGAATCCGCGGCGCACCATACCCAAGCCCAGCCGCAACCTCCCGGAACTCCTCCAACACCCCATCCATATGCGGCGAATGAAACGCATGACTCACCCGCAACCGCGACGCCCGCCGACCCCGCCGCCGCCACTCCCCCTCCAGACCGGCCACCACACCGGCATCACCCGAAACCACCACCGAAGACGGACCATTGACCGACGCCACCGAAACCCCGGCACCCCGACCACCCAGATCCGCCACCACCCCACGAACCTCCTCCTCACCCCCCTCCAACGCCACCATCAACCCACCCACCGGCGCCGCCTGCATCAACCGCCCACGCGCCCCCACCAACACACACGCATCCGCCAGCCCCAACACCCCAGCCACATGCGCCGCCACCAACTCACCCACCGAATGACCCAACAGGAAATCCGGCACCACCCCGAAACTCTCCAACAACCGGAACAACGCAACCTCCAACGCGAACAACACCGGCTGCGTATACCGCGTCTCATCCAACAAACCCGCCTCTACCGACCCCTCCCCCGCAAAAAGCAACCCCCGCACCGACCGACCCACCACCGGATCCAGCCCCGCACACACCTCATCCAACGCACCCGCGAACACCCCGAACCGCCCATACAACTCCCGCCCCGCACCCACCCGCTGACTCCCCTGACCAGAGAACAGGAAGGCGATCCTGGACCGCCCCTCGTCCCGCCCGGTCAGCACGTTGGGGGCCGGTTCGCCGCGGCCCAGCGCGGTCAGGCCGGCGAGGAGTTCGGCGTGGTCGGCGGCGAGCACGACGGCGCGGTCGGCGAGCGCGGCGCGGGACACGGCCAGCGAGTGACCGATATCGAGCTGCGCCGTGCCCCATGCGGCGCTCCGGTCGCCGAGTTCGCCGCCCGACTCGGCGACGGCCGGCTCGGCGACGCCCAACTGAGCGACGGCCGGCTCGGCGACAGCCGACTGCGCGTGGACCGACCGGGTGACGAACGGCAGCAGGCCGTCGGCCTGGGCACGCAGCGCCCGGTCGCCGCGGGCGGAGACCACCCAGGGCAGCAGGCCCGGCACGACCGGCTCCCGGGGTTCGGTGGCCGCCTCGACCGTGCCGGTCGCGGGGGCTTCCTCCACGATGACATGCGCGTTCGTGCCACTGACGCCGAACGAGGAGACACCCGCGCGGCGCGGCCGACCGGTCCGCGGCCACGGCCGGGCCTCGGTCAGCAACGACACCGCGCCACTGCCCCAATCGACATGCGAGGTCGGCGCAACCACATGCAAGGTCCGCGGCAACACACCATGACGCATCGCCAGAACCGACTTGATGACCCCACCCACACCGGCCGCAGCCTGCGCATGACCGATATTCGACTTCAACGACCCCACAAACAAAGGCCGTTCACCATCACCCCGCTGACCATACGTGGCCAACAACGCCTGCGCCTCGATCGGATCCCCCAACCGCGTACCCGTCCCATGCGCCTCGACCACATCCACCTCCCCTACACCCAACCCCGCACTGGAAAGCGCAGCACGAATCACACCCTCCTGCGCCGGACCACTCGGCGCCGTCAAGCCGTTGCTCGCACCGTCCTGATTGACCGCCGAACCACGAACCACCGCCAAAACCTCATGCCCAAGACGCCGAGCATCAGAGAGCCGCTCCAACAGCAACACCCCCACACCCTCGCTCCACGCCGTGCCATCCGCCGACTCCGAAAACGCCTTGCACCGCCCATCCGGCGCCAGACCACGCTGACGACTGAACTCCACGAACGTGCTCGGCGCGGCCATCACGGTGACGCCGCCCGCCAACGCGAGCTCGCACTCGCCGGCACGCAGCGCCTGCGCGGCCAGGTGCAACGCGACCAGCGAGGAGGAGCACGCGGTGTCCACCGTGACGGCCGGGCCCTTCAGCCCGAGCGTGTAGGACACCCGGCCTGAGACGACGCTCGGCGAGTTGCCGATGAACCGGTACGCCTCGACGCTGTCCGGCGTGCTGTGCAGCCGGCTGGTGTAGTCGCTGTACATCACGCCGCAGAAGACGCCGGTTCGGCTGCCGTGCAGCGCGGTCGGGGCGATGCCCGCGCTCTCCACGGCCTCCCAGCTCGTCTCCAGCAGCAGCCGCTGCTGCGGGTCCGTGCCGAGTGCCTCGCGGGGGCTGATGCCGAAGAACTCGGCGTCGAACCGGTCCGCGTCGTACAGGAAACCGCTGTGCCGGGTGTACGACTTGCCCGGACGGTCGGGGTCGGGGTCGTAGAGGGCATCGACGTCCCAGCCACGGTTCTCGGGGAACGGTCCGATCGCGTCCACGCCGTCGGCGACCAGGCGCCACAGCTCGTCGGGCGTGCGGACGTCACCCGGGTAGCGGCAGGCCATCCCGACGATCACGACAGGGTCGTCCTGCTCGGGGCGGACGGCGAGCGGTGCGACGCGCTCGGCGGCGGGGCCGTCGGCAAGGCCGCCTGCGGGGTCGCCTGCCTCTCCGGCGGCGGGTCCGGTAGGCGCCGGGCCGAGCCGGGCCAGCAGGTGCTCGACGAGGGCCGACGGGCTCGGGTGGTCGAAGACGACGGTGGCCGACAGCGGGACGCCCGTCGCCGTACCGAGTCGGGCGCGCAGTTCCAGACCCGACAGGGAGTCCAGGCCGAGGTCACGGAACGCCGCCGCCGTATCGACGCTCCCGGCGCCCGGCAGCGCGAGCACCGCGGCTACCGTGCCGCGGACCAGGTCGGCCACCACTCGGCGGCGTTCGGCCGTGGGCAGCAGCGCCGTCCGCTGCGCCCAGGAGACACCGCCCGCCGTGGCGGCGATGGCGGTGGCGCGAGGGCGGCTGCGAGGAGCGAGGGCGGCCAGCAGGGCGGGCGGCCGGACGAACGCGGCGCCGTCGGGATCTCCCAGCGCGGTCGGGTCCAGCGCGATCGGCACCAGCAGCGGTTCGTCCGTGGCCAGTGCCGCGTCGAGCAGCCGCAGGCCGCGTTCGACGGAGAGCGGCCGCACTCCGATCCGGCTCCAGCGGGCGACGTCCGGCTCGCCCAGCCGGGCGGCCATGCCGCCGGCGGCGCCGTCCCACAGACCCCAGGCCAGCGAGGTGCCGGGCAGTCCGTTGGCCCGGCGGTGCTGGGCGAGCGCGTCGAGGTAGGTGTTGGCGGCGGCGTACGCGCCCTGGCCGGGGGTGCCGAGCAGTCCGGCGACGGAGGAGAACAGCACGAAGGCGGCGAGCGGCAGCCCGGCGGTGAGGTCGTGCAGATGCCGAGCACCGTCCGCCTTCGCGGCGAGCACCAGGTCGGCCTCGTCGGCGCGCAGGTTCTCCAGCGTCGCGTCGGCGAGGACACCGGCGGCGTGTACCACCGCGGTCAGCGGGTGCGCGGCGGGGACGGCGCCGAGCACCTCGGCGAGCCGCGCACGGTCCGCGGCGTCGCACGCGACGACGGTGGCTTCGGCGCCCGACTCGGCCAGTTCGGCCACGAGTTCGGCGGCCCCCGGGGCATCCGGTCCGCGTCGGCCGGTCAGCAGCAGCCGCCGCACGCCGTACTCGGCGACCAGATGGCGGGCGAGCTGCCGGCCGAGACCGCCGGTCCCGCCGGTGATCAGGACGGTCCCCTCCGGGTCGAGCGCGACCGGGCGGCCCGGCGCGGTGTGGCCGCGAACCAGCCGGGGGGTGAGCATCTCGGCGTCGCGCAGCGCGAGTTCGAGCCCCTCGGCGACCGCGGTGGCGGCGGCCGCGCGCAGCCGGTCGAGGTCGTCGGTGCGGTCGGCGTCGAGCAGCGCGAAGCCGCCCGGGTGCTCGCTCGACGCGGTACGCAGCAGCCCGCGCACCGCCGCCGCGGGCAGGTCGTGGACGTCCTCGCCCGGGGTCACGGCGACCGCCTGCCGGGTCAACAGCAGGTAGCGGGTGGACTGGAGGCGCTCATCAGCGAGGCCGTGCCGGATCACGCCGAGCGCCTCACGGACGGCGCCGCGGACCGCCGCCGGATCGCCGCCGTGATCCGCCGAGTGCGACAGAACGATTACCTCGGGCGCCGCTTCGCCCGCGTCGAGGGCCGCGCCGAGCGTACCGAGGTCGGCGAAGGTGGCCGTGGTCAGGCCCGGGACGGCCGCGCCGAGAGCGGCCCACCGCCGGCCCGCCCACTGCCCGGCCACTGCCGGACCGGTGGCAGCCGCCACGGTGACGGCCGGCACGGGCTGCCAGGCGATGCGGTGCGGCAGCTCGGCGGATCCGGTCCACCCGGTGATCCGATCGGCGGGTACCGGACGCAGCGTCACCGAGTCGATGGTCAGCACCGGTTGCCCGGTCGGGTCGGTCGCCGTCAGCAGGAGGCCGTCGCGTTGCGGATCCCGGGACAGCCGGACCCGGAGCCGGGTGGCGCCGGCGGCATGCAGCGTCACACCGGTGTAGGCGAACGGCAGGTTCAGCGTGCCCGGTTCGGCGGGTTCGGCCGGTTCGGCGAGCAGCAGTGTGTGCAGCGCCGAGTCGAGCAGCGCTGGGTGGATGCCGTACTCGGCGGCCTCCGGGTGCAGTGGCTCGGGCAGTTCCACCTCGCCGTACAGGTCGGTGCCCGACCGCCAGGCGGCGACCAGCCCGTGGAAGGCCGGACCGTACGCGTAGCCGCGCTCGGCGAGCCGTTCGTAGCCGCCGTCGAGCGGGAGCGGCCGGGCGTCCGGCGGCGGCCAGGCGGTCAGATCTCCCGGCACGGGCGGTACGGGCTGCGCGGCCGGTTCGGGCTGGGCGGCCGGTGCGAGGACGCCGGCGGCGTGCCGGGTCCAGGTCCCCTCGCCGTGGCCGGCCTCCTCCTCGCGGCAGGAGTACAGCGCGATCGTCCGGCTGCCGTCCGCCTCGGCGGAGCCCACCGTGAGCTGCACGCGGACGCCACCCTCGGGCAGCAACAGCGCTTCCTCCAGCACCAGTTCGCGCAGCCCACCGCAGCCGGCCCGATCCCCGGCGGCGACCGCCAGCTCGACCAGCGCGGCGCCGGGCAGCAGCGTCGCGCCGGCGATCACGTGCTGTGCGAGCCACGGGCTGGTGCGCGACGAGAGCCGACCGGCCAGCAGCAGCCCGTCGCCGTCGGCAAGACCGGTCATGCCGCCGAGCAGCGGGTGACCGGCTGGTGCGAGGCCCAGGCCGGCGGCATCACCGGCGGGCGTGGGTGTGTCGAGCCAGTAGCGGCGACGCTGGAACGGGTAGCCGGGCAGCACCGTCCGCCGGGCGCCGGGGAACACCTTCTCGGTGTCCAGCTCCTGGCCGTTCAGGGCAAGTTGGGCGATCGCACTGATGAGCGTGTGCGCCTCGGGCCGGTCACGGCGCAGGACGGCCGCGATCTGCCGGCCCGAATCCCCCAGGCAGGCCCGGGCCATCCCTGCGAGGACGGGGTCCGGGCCGAGTTCGAGGTAGTTGCCCACGCGTTCTTCGCGCAGCGTGTGCAGCCCGTCCTGGAACCGGACGGTGCCGCGCAACTGCCGTACCCAGTAATCCGGATCGGACAGCTCCTCCGCCGTCGCCAACCAACCCGTCACATTCGAGACCACCGGAATCCGCGGCGCACCAAACCCAAGCCCAGCCGCAACCTCCCGAAACTCCTCCAACACCCCATCCATATGCGGCGAATGAAACGCATGACTCACCCGCAACCGCGACACCCGCCGACCCCGCCGCCGCCACTCCCCCTCCAAACCGGCCACCACACCGGCATCACCCGAAACCACCACCGAAGACGGACCATTGACCGACGCCACCGAAACCCCGGCACCCCGACCACCCAGATCCGCCACCACCCCACGAACCTCCTCCTCACCACCCTCCAACGCCACCATCAACCCACCCACCGGCGCCGCCTGCATCAACCGCCCACGCGCCCCCACCAACACACACGCATCCGCCAGCCCCAACACCCCACCCACATGCGCCGCCACCAACTCACCCACCGAATGACCCAACAAGAAATCCGGCACCACCCCGAAACTCTCCAACAACCGGAACAACGCAACCTCCAACGCGAACAACACCGGCTGCGTATACCGCGTCTCATCCAGCAAACCCGCCTCTACCGACCCCTCCCCCGCAAAAAGCAACCCCCGCACCGACCGACCCACCACCGGATCCAGCCCCGCACACACCTCATCCAACGCACCCGCGAACACCCCGAACCGCCCATACAACTCCCGCCCCGCACCCACCCGCTGACTCCCCTGACCAGAGAACAGGAAGGCCGTGCGGCCGGGGGTCCGAGGGGCCTGGCCGGTCACGACGTCCGCCGACGGCTCGGCCGCCGCGAGTGCGGCGAGGCCGCGCAGGAAGCCCTCGCGATCCTCGGCGACAACTGCGGCGCGGTGCGCGAAGCGGGCGGGCGCGGTGGCCAGGGTCAGGCCGACATCGGCGAGTTGCTGTTCCGGACGGGCCGAGACATGCGCGTGCAGCCTGGCGGCCTGCTCGCGCAGCGCGTCCGTACTGCGGGCGGACAGCAGCCACGGGCCGGGCACCGCCGAGGCCGGGGTGAGCGGCGCGTCGGGGACGACGGAGTCGGTGGAGTCGGCCGGTTGCTCCAGGATCACGTGGGCGTTCGTGCCGCTGATGCCGAAGGAGGAGACACCCGCACGGCGCGGCCGACCGGTCCGCGGCCACGGCCGCGCCTCGGTCAGCAACGACACCGCACCGCTGCCCCAATCGACATGCGAGGTCGGCGCAACCACATGCAAAGTCCGCGGCAACACACCATGACGCATCGCCAGAACCGACTTGATGACCCCACCCACACCGGCCGCAGCCTGCGCATGACCGATATTCGACTTCAACGACCCCACAAACAAAGGCCGTTCACCATCACCCCGCTGACCATACGTGGCCAACAACGCCTGCGCCTCGATCGGATCCCCCAACCGCGTACCCGTCCCATGCGCCTCGACCACATCCACCTCCCCCACACCCAACCCCGCACTGGAAAGCGCAGCACGAATCACACCCTCCTGCGCCGGACCACTCGGCGCCGCCAGGCCGTTGCTCGCACCGTCCTGATTGACCGCCGAACCACGAACCACCGCCAAAACCTCATGCCCAAGACGCCGAGCATCAGAGAGCCGCTCCAACAGCAACACCCCCACACCCTCACTCCACGCCGTGCCATCCGCCGACTCCGAAAACGCCTTGCACCGCCCATCCGGCGCCAGACCACGCTGACGACTGAACTCCACGAACAGGCCAGGGCTCGACATCACCGTCACGCCACCGGCCAATGCCAGGTCGCACTCGCCGGCGCGCAGCGCCTGCGCGGCCAGGTGCAACGCAACCAGCGAGGAGGAGCAGGCGGTGTCCACCGTGACAGCGGGGCCGGCCAGGCCGTTGGTGTAGGCGACGCGACCGGAGAGCACGCTGGTGAAGGTGCCGGTCAGCAGGTAGCCGCCCGCGGTGTCGTCCACCTCGTGCAGCCGGGGGCCGTAGTCCTGCCCGATCGCGCCGAAGTAGACGCCGGTGTTGCTGCCCTGCAGTGCGGCCGAGGGGATCCCGGCCCGTTCGACGGCCTCCCAGACGGCCTCCAGGACGAGCCGCTGCTGCGGGTCCATGCCGAGCGCCTCTCGCGGGCTGATGCCGAAGAACTCGGCGTCGAACCGGTCCGCGTCGTACAGGAAACCGCCGTGGCGGGTGTAGCAGTGGCCGGCCCGGCCCGGGTCGGCGTCGAAGAGCGTGTCCAGCGGCCAGCCGCGGTTCTCGGGGAACTCGCCGATGGCGTCCCGCTCCTCCAGGACGAGCTGCCACAGCTCCTCGGGCGTGGTCACCCCGCCGGGGAAGCGGCAGGCCATCGAGACGATCACCACCGGGTCATCGGCGTCGGCGCGGCGGCGGGCGGGCGACGCGGCGGCCGTGACGGTGGTGCCGGCCCCGGTGTCGGTGTCGGTGTCGGCCCCGGCCAGCCGGTCGGCGAGGTGCTCGGCGAGCCGCTGCGGGGTGGGCAGGTCGAACAGCAGCGTCATCGGGAGCCGCAGGCCGGTCGCGGCGACCAGCCGATTGCGCAGTTCGACCGCCATCGCCGAGTCGAGGCCGAGGTCGCGAAACGCTCCGACCGCATCGACGAGGACGGCCGCGTCGGACCCGAGCACGAGGGCCGTCTCGGCGAGGATCAGCTCCAGCAGGCGGCCGACGGCCTCCGCCCGCTCCTCGGCCTGCCGGCCGGAGCGGGCGGCACCGGCGGGCGCGCCAGGCTCGGTCCCGGCATGGTCGCTCCCGGTCGCGGGAGCCGGGGGCGACGCCGGGGTCAGGCGCAGCACCTCCTCCGGCAGCTCGGCCGGTACGGCGTCCGGGCCGAAGGCCGGCCGCCAGTCCACGGCGACGCCGTTGGTGTGCAGCCGGGCCAGCGAGCCGAGGAGGCGCTGGGCACCGTCCTGGCCGCGGCGCAGCGACTCCGCGACGACGGCGGCCGAGTCCACCTCGTCCAGCGTCTGTTGCAGCGCCATCGTCAGCACCGGGTGCGGGCTGATCTCGACGAACGCGTCGTGGTCCGCGAGCCCGCGGGTGACCTGCTCGAGCCGGACCGTGCCGCGCAGGTTCGCGTACCAGTAGCCGGCGTCCAGGCCTGCGGTGTCGAGGAGGCCACCGGTCACGGTGGAGTGGAACGGCACGGTGGAGCTGCGCGGCCGCAGCGCCGCGAGCCCGTCGAGCACCTCCGTGCGCAGCACCTCCATCTGCGGGGAGTGGGCGGCCACGCTGACGGGGATCCGCCGTGCGGTGATGCCCGCGTCGGTGAGCTCCGCCCACAGCCCCTCGATGGCCTCCGGGTCACCGGAGAGCACGACCGAGGCCGGTCCGTTGATCGCGGCGACGACCACCCGGTCACCCAGGGCCGCGAGCTTCGGCTCCAGCACTGCCAGCGGCGCCGAGACGGCGAGCATGCCGCCCTGACCCGCCAGGCGCGCCTGGGCCCTGCTCCACAGCGAGACGACCCGTGCGCCGTCCGCCAGCGACAGTCCGCCGGCCACGACCGCGGCGGCGAGCTCACCGTTGCTGTGCCCGATGACGGCCGAGGGGCGCACGCCGAACGCGGCCCACAGCTCGGCCAGCGCGACCATCACCGCGAACAGCGCGGGCTGCACGACGTCGTCCCGGTCGAGCGAGGCACTGCCGGGCACGCCGCGCAGCACGTCGTGCAGCGACCAGTCGATGTGCGGGGCGAGCGCACGGGCGCAGGCGTCGATGGCGTCCCGGAACACCTCGGAGCTGTCGAGCAGCCCGGCGGCCATGCCCGTCCACTGCGAGCCCTGACCGGGGAAGACGAACACGGTGCGGGCGCGCGGCTCGGCACGGCCATCGACCCGGGTCGCGCTGCGGGCGCCGGCCGCGAGTGCGGCGAGTTCGGCGGTGAGCTGCGCGTGGTCCTCGGCCATCAGCACGGCCCGGTACGGCCCGCCGCTGCCCGGCCCGTCGATGCCCGGGCCGAGTGATGCGAGGCCCAGGCCCAGGTCGGGCAGCGCGGGCCGGTGCGCCGTGACGTGCGCGAGCAGCCGCGCCGCGCGCTCGCTCAGCGCGGCCCGGTCCGCCCCGGCGAGCGGCACCGGGACCGTGGCGCTGCGGAGGACGGGACTGCCCGACCCGTGCGGCACGGTCCCGGCGTCGGTGCGTGTGCGGTCTTCAGACACGTGTCTCTCGCTTCAGGTCTGGGCGCGGGGCGCAAGGGGCGCGGGCAGGGCGTGGCGGGGCCGGGAGATCGGGACCGCCCGGGGCTACCAGTCGACGAGCAGGCGGGACAGGCCGCGGGTCGCCAGGCCGTCCTTCCAGGTCACCGGCGTCTCCACGGCGGCGAACCGCAGCGTCGGGAACCGCCGCAGCAGCCGTTCCAGCACGATCCGCACCTGGATCCGGGCGAGCGGCGCGCCGAGGCAGCGGTGCACGCCGTGGCCGAAGGTCAGGTGCGCGGAGTCATGGCCGACCAGGGCGAGCGAGGCCGGCTCGGCGAACACCTTCGCGTCCCGGTTGCCGTGCAGCAGGGCGACCATCACGGCCTCCCCCGCCTGGACCGTGACGTCGCCGAGTCGCACCGGCTGCAGCGCGACCCGGGGGAACGCGAGGGGCGTGGCGGGGTTGATCCGGAGCAGTTCCTCCACGACGGGCGCGATCCGCTCGGGCCGCGCGACGAGTTCCTCCTGCACGCCGCGGTCGGTCAGCAGCGACAGCGCCGCGAGCCCCAGCTGCCCGACCGTCGTCTCGTAGCCGGCCATCAGCAGCGTGAGCCCGAGCGTGAGCAGCTCGTTCATGGTGAGGTCGCCCTGGTCGTGCACCCGGATCAGCGCGCTGAGCAGGTCGTCCTGTGGCTCCCGGCGCTTGCGGTCCACCAGATCGCTGATGTAGTCGGCGAGTTCGAGGCGCCGGCGGGCCTTCTCCCGCAGATCGCTCGCCGAGATGTCGAAGAGCACCTCGACCCAGCCGCGGAACCGGTCGCCGTCCTGTGCCGGGATGCCGAGCACCTCACAGAGCACGGCCAGCGGTAGCGGGTCGGCGAGTTGACCGACCAGGTCGGCACCGGGGCCGTGCGCGGCGATCGCATCGAGGTGCCGGTCGGCCAGCTCCTCCACGAACGGGACCATCGCGGCGATCCGGCCGGTGGAGAACGCGCCGCTGACGATGCGGCGCAGCCGGGTGTGCCGGTCGCCGTCCATGCTCATCATCGAATCCGGCGCCGGCTGGGCGTCGTTGAACTTCGGGGCCTCGGGCCGGACGGCCCCGGCCCGGCTGAACCTCGGGTCGGTCAGCACCGTGCGCCCCAGCGCGTAGTCGCGCACCAGCCACATCTTGTCGCCGGCGGGAGTGACGATGCGGGCCACGTCCTCGGTGCCGTCGTGCAGGAACTCCGGAAGCGGCCCCAACGGGTAGGCCGGGTACTGCCTCATGCGGGTTCTCCCTCCAGTTCGTCGGTGTCAGCCACCCAGGAGCCGGCGCTCGACCTCGTGCAGCAGCTCGGTCGGCCGGTTGAACGCGATGCGCACGTACTGCCCGCCGCGGGCGGGGTCGGCGAAGAACGAGGCGCCGGGCACCAGCAGGACGCCGGCCTCGTCCAGCAGGTCGAGGACGAACCGCCGGCCGTCTCGGGCTCCGCCGGTGAGCGGGCCGACGTCCGCGAAGAGGAAGCAACCTCCCTCCGTCGGGGCGAACTTCATGCCCTGCCGGGCGAAGATCTGCTGCGCCAGGTCCCGGCGCCGGGCCATCCCCACGCCGGCGGCGACCGGGTCCACCGCGAGCGCGGCCAGCCCGACGGCTACCTGGAGCGGGGTGGCGGCGCCGTTCGTGGTCACCTCGTGCACGCGCCGCAGCACCTCGGTGCGGGCCGGGTCGGCGCGCAGGAAGCCGAGGCGCCAGCCGCTGATCGCGTGGCTCTTGGAGAGGGAGCCGACGACGATGCTCCGCTCGGCGAGGCCGGGCACGTCGGCGACCGAGAGCCGGGGCCGGTCGTCGAAGACGAAGGCGGCGTAGACCTCGTCGCAGATGACGGTGACGTCCCAGCGTTCGCAGAGCTCGGCGATCTCGTCGAGCTCCGCGCGGTCGAGGACGCGCCCGGTCGGGTTCGCGGGCGAGTTCAGCAGCACCGCCCGGGTCCGCGGGCCGAACGCCGCCGCCAGGTCGGCGGGGTCGTAGCGCCAGGTCGGCGGGTGCAGCGGCACGAACCGCGGCACCGCGCCGGCCAGCGCGACGGCCGCCTTGAACTGCTCGTAGCCGGGGTCGAGGAGCACCACCTCGTCGCCCGGGTCGCAGCTGGCGAGCAGCGCGACGCAGAGCGCCTCGGTCGCGCCGACGGTGACGGTCAGTTCGGACCCCGGGTCGGCCGGGGTGGTCAGCGTCGCGGCGATCCGCTCGCGCAGCAGCAGGTCGCCGGACGGGTGGTCGTACTGGTTGCGGCCGGCCCGCATCGCGTCGGCGGCGGCCTCGATGATCTCGGCGGCCGGTTCGGGAAATCCCGGGGTGCCGACCGCCAGATCGATCGCGCCGCGTTCCCGGGCGAGCAGGAAGAGTTCGCCGAGGCTGTTGCCGGCCAGCACCGCGGCCCTTGACGAGATATGGGGCCGGCCGGTCGTGGAATGCGCCATGTTCCCTCCTCCTGATCGGTGGGCATTTCGCGTTTCCCGGTCGGTTTCCGGGAAACGGCGACCCATTCGTGAATGGGCCCGGGGCGCCGGTGAATTCCTTGCGAAGGCCGTTCTCCGGCCGGATTCGAACGTACCGCCGGAACGGCCCCAGCCGTCCCCCGGCCGCCCCGCAATCGTCCCGCGGTCGTCCCGCGGTCGTCCCGCCGACAGGACGCCGCGCCGCGGGCGTCAGTCGCGCAGCTCCAGCGTGCAGCATTTCACGCTGCCGCCGGCCTTGAGGAGTTCGGTGATGTCCACGCCGATCGGCTCGTAGCCGCGCTCGCGCAGCCGGGCGGCGAGCCGCACGGCCTGACCCGGCAGCAGCACGTGCCGGCCGTCCGAGAGCGCGTTGAGGCCGAAGACCTCCGCGTCCTCCCGCTCGGCGCGGATCGCGTCGGGGAACCGCTCGGCGAGCACCCCCCGGCTCTCCGCGGAGAACGCCTCCGGGTAGTACATGACCTCCCCCGGGCCGAGCACCGCGAGTGCCGTGTCCAGGTGGTAGAAGCGCGGGTCGACCAGCGTGAGCGAGACGACCTCGCGGCCGAAGAACTCCCGCGCCTCGTCATGGGAGCGCCGGTCGCTGCGGAACCCGGTGCCGGCCAGGATCGCGTCCCCCGCGCAGAGGAAGTCGCCCTCGCCCTCGTTGATGTACTCGGCCTGCCGCACCTCGCTCCAGCCCCGGGACCGGAACCAGTCCAGGTACGGCTCCGCCTCACCGACCCGCTCCTGGTGCCGGAACCTGGCGACCAGCACCTTGCCGCCGACCACGGTCGCACCGTTCGCGGCGAACACCATGTCGGGCAGGCCGGGGACCGGCTCGATCAGGTCCACCTCGTGCCCGAGCGCGACGAACGCGTCGTGCAGCAGCTTCCACTGGGCCAGGCCGACCTCTGCCGAACTCGGCTTGTCGGGCTCCATCCACGGATTGATCGAGTAGGTCACGTCGAAGTGTGTCGGCTGGCACATCAGATAGTGCCGCCGGGTGACCGCGCGCTCGCCGGTCACCGCCGTCTTTCCGTCTGACACGTTTGCTCCTCGGGTTCGTCGGATTGTGGCCGGGGCGGAGATTTCCGGGCGGGCCACGTCCCGTTGACGGGACACGTCGTGCCGGAAGAACATCAGCACACCGCATCGTAGGGTGCGCGACTGTGCAATTCGCCTGGCTTATCCGGGAATTGTCTCCGGCGTGCATCCAGAATCCCTTTGCGAAGCAGAAAGGACAACCATGTTCCGCCCTTCTTCGATCGAGCTGACCCCGGAACAGGTCAGCGACCCCGTCGACGGTTACACCGAACTGCGCGAGCAGGGTCCGCTGGTGCGGGTCACCTTGCCCGGCACCGAGACGCCGGTCTGGCTGGCCACCCGCTACGAGGACGTCAAGGCCCTGACGCACGACCCCCGTTTCGTCCGGGACCACCGCAAGCTGCCCGGCAGTGACATCCCCAACCTCGGCGTGGAGATGCTGGCCGCCTACGGCCTGCCGCTCGAGTACACCGAGTACCTGACCAGCCTGGTGGTGCTCGACGGCCCCGAACACGCCCGGCTGCGCGGCAAGGTGGTCCGGGCGTTCTCGATGCGCCGGATCAACGCGCTGCGCCCGCGCATCGAGCAGCTCGCCGACCAGCTGATCGAGGAGCTCGCCGGGGGCGAACCGTTCGACCTGATGGTCGACTTCGGGTACCGGCTGGCGAACCGGGCGGTCTGTGACCTGCTCGGCGTCGAGCAGGCGGACCAGGACCGGATGTGCGACTGGATCCGCCAGTACGTCTCCGGCAGCAGTCCGCAGGACATCGTCGCCGGCCTGGAGGGGGTCGTCGGCTACACGAAGGAGCTGATCGCGCGGCGCCGCAAGGAGCCGAACGGCGACCTGATCTCCGGGATGATCGCCGACCCGGACCACACGACCGAGGCCGAGATGATCGCCATGGTCTTCCTCCTGATCAACACGGGGAACACGCCACCGGTGCTGTTCCTCTGCTCGGCGCTGCTCACGCTGCTCGACCACCCGGACCAGCTCGCCAAGTTGCAGGCCGAACCGGCGCTGCTGGACAACGCGATCCAGGAACTCCTGCGCTACACCACGCCGGTGACGATCGGCGCCACCGCGTACGCGACCGAGGACCTGGAGTTCGCCGGCGTCCCGGTGCGGCGCGGCGAGGCCGTCACGTACGCGCTGCTCGCGGCGGACCACGACCCCCGCCGGTTCGAGCAGCCCGCCCGGCTGGACATCACCCGCCGGATGGCCCAGGGCGAACCGCACGTGGCGTTCGGCGGCGGCGCGCACTACTGCCTCGGCGCCGCACTCGCCGTGATGCAGGCCGAGATCTCGCTGGACCGGCTGGTCCTGCGGCGCGACTCGCTGCGCCTTGCCGTCGGCCGCGACGAGCTGGAGTACGCCAGCTGGCCGGGCGACGGCAACCACCTGCTGCGGCTGCCCGTCCGGATCTGACGGATCATCACGAGAGAGGTCCACCCGACATGTCAGAGCAGACCGCACCGGCCGGGGAGCGGATCCCGTTCCCCCGCCAGTGCCCGTTCGCCCCGCCCGAGGCCTACGCCCGCCTGCGCGAGCAGGAGCCGGTCGCCCGGGTCCGGCTGCCCAACAGCGACCAGGTCTGGGCGCTGACCCGCTACGAGGACGTCCGGGCGATGCTGAGCGACCCACGCTTCAGCTCGGACAACCGGCACCCCGGCTACCCGCTGTTCAGCCTGGAGAAGCCGACCGAGCAGCCGATCCAGACGATGATCAACCTCGACGCGCCGGCGCACGGCGAGGCCCGCCGCAGGGTGATCACCGAGTACACGGCGAAGCGCGTCAAGGACCTGCGGCCGCAGGTGCAGCGCATCGTCGACGAACGGCTGGACGCGATCCTGGCCGGCCCGCGGCCCGCCGACCTGGTGGCCGAACTCGCCGTGCAGGTACCCGCGCTGGTGATGTGCGAGCAGCTCGGCGTGCCACACGGGGACCACGGGTTCTTCCTGGCCCAGAGCACCCGCCTGGTCAGCATCACGGCCTCGGAGAGCGAGCGGGACGAGGCGTTCGGCGCGCTCGCCGGGTACCTGATGGGCCTCGTCGAGCAGAAGGAGCGGGAACCCGCGGACGACCTGCTGAGCCGGCAGATCGCGAAGAACCGGGAGCGTGGCGACTACGACCGGATGACGCTGATGGGTCTGGCGTTCCTGCTGCTGATCGCCGGCCACGAGACGTCCGCGAACACGATCGCGCTCGGCATCGCGCTGCTGCTGCGGCACCCGGAGCAGCTGGAGCGGGTGCGGGCCGATCCGTCGCTGACGCCGGGGCTGGTGGAGGAGGTGCTGCGCTACTTCACCGTGTCCGAGCTCGCGATGGTCCGGGTCGCGACCGAGGACGTCGAGATCGGCGGGCGGCGGATCGGGGCCGGCGAGGGCGTGGTGGGCTTCGGACTCGCGGCCAACCACGACCCGTCGGTGTTCGAGGACCCGGGCGCGTTCGTCATCGACCGGCCGGTCCACAACCACCTGGCGTTCGGCCACGGCCCGCACCAGTGCCTCGGCCAGAGCCTGGCCCGGCTGGAGTTCCAGATCGTGTTCGACTCGCTGCTCGCCCGGATGCCCGGGCTGAAGGCCGCGGTGCCGCTCGACGAGCTGCGCTTCAAGGGCGACCAGGGCGTGTACGGGCTGTCCGAGCTGCCGGTGCTCTGGTAGCGGGCGCACCGGGCGGCAGCCGGGAGGGGCGTGGCGAGAGCCGCGCCCCTCCCGGCTGCCGTCGGCTACCGCTCGGTGTCCTTGCGGGCGGCCGGCTTGCGCTGGGTGTCCTTGCGCTGGGCGAGCTTGCGGTTGACGATCGCGGCGATCTCGGCCGTCGGTCCCGGGTCGCACATCTGCGGGTGGCCGGTCTCGATGTCGTACGACTCGACGGTGCCGGAGATGTAGGGCCGCCAGTGCCCGGCGTCCCCGGCGTACCGGTCGTGCGGGCTCTGCGTGGCGTGGAAGAACACCGCGTCCCCCGCGTACTGCGGCGAGGTGAACTTCTGCAGGATCGTCACGTGCGTGATGAGCGCGGCCGCCGAGTTCTCCAGCACTCGCTGGTACTCCTGCGCCCCGACCAGGTGGCCGATGTACCCCTCCAGGATCTGTTCGACCTCGCGCTGCGGCAGCATCTGCGCATCGGCGAAGTAGTCGGCGGGCGCGCAGTCGAGCAGGCCGAGCAGGCCCACTTCGTGGCCGCGGGCCGCGAGTTCGGCGGCGACCGCGTGCGCGGCCGTGCCGCCGAACGACCAGCCGAGCAGGTGGTACGGCCCTTCGGGCTGGATCTCGCGGATCCGCCGGATGCAGTCCTCGACCACGTCCTCGACCGTCTCGGGGGCGGCCTCGCCGCTGAACACCTGCGCCTGGAACGCGTACACCGGCCGGTCGCGGATGTGCGCGGCGAAGTTGAGGTACGACCAGCTCAGGCCGAACCCGGGCTGGATGAACCAGAGCGGCTCGCCGTCCCCGCCGGACCGGATCGTCAGCAGGCGTGCGTACGGGTCCTCGATCTGGTGGGTCGCGCCCTCACCGAGCTGTCCGGCGAGCTCGGCGATGGTCGGGTACTGGAACAGCAGCCGGATCGGCAGCGCGGTCCCGAAGGCCGTCCCGATCCGTCCGGTCAGCTGGGCGGCCAGCAGGGAGTGCCCGCCGAGCGCGAAGAAACTGTCGTCCACCCCCACCCGCTCCACCCCGAGCACTTCGGCGAACAGGCCGGCGAGCAGCCGCTCGTCGTCCGTCTCCGGGGCCCGGTAGGCCTCGCCGGCGTATCCGGGTTCCGGCAGCGCGGCCCGGTCCAGCTTGCCGTTCGGCATCAGCGGCAGCCGCTCCAGCGGCACGACGGCGGCCGGCACCAGGTACGACGGCAGGCGTTCGGCCGCGTACCGGCGCAGCTCCGCGCCGCTCGGCGCGGCGTCCCGCTCGGGGACGACGTACGCGATCAGCCGGTCGCCGCGCGGCTGGACGACCGCGCGGGCGACGTCCGGGTGGGTGGCGAGCGCCGCCTCGACCTCGCCCGGCTCCACCCGGAAGCCGCGGACCTTGACCTGTGCGTCGGCGCGTCCGGCGTAGTCGAGCTGTCCGTCGGCCGTCCACCGGGCCAGGTCGCCGGTGCGGTACATCCGCTCGCCGGCCGGTCCGAACGGGTCCGCGACGAACCGCTCGGCGGTCAGCGCGGCCCGGCCGTGGTAGCCGCGGCCGATCGCGCCGGCCACGTAGAGCTCGCCGACCACACCCGGCGGCACCGGGAGCAGGCCCGGGCCGAGCACGTACGCCCGCATGTTGCCGAGCGGGGCGCCGATCGGGGCGCTGTCGGCGCCGGACCACTCCTCGCCGGCCGCGAGGCGGTACGTGCTGGCGTAGAAACTCTCGCTCTGGCCATAGCCGTTGACGATCCTCGCCGTCGGCATGATCTCCCGGATGCGCCGCACCAGACCGCCGGGCAGGGCCTCACCGGCCAGCACGACGGCGTCCGCGTGGACGCGACCGGCGATCCGCTCGACGAGTTCGGCGAAGGCCGACGGCACGGCGCTGATCACCCCGCCGGTCCAGTCGTCCCGCTCGGCCAACTCGGCGAGGTCGAGGACGTCCCGGACGAGCTCGACGGTGCCGCCCGAGCAGAGCGTGGTGAAGAGCTCGAAGACCGACACGTCGAAGTTGACCGAGGTGCCCGCGAGCATCCGGGCGCCCGGTGCGACGTCCAGTGCGGACCGCAGCCCGGCCAGGCCGTTCGTCACGCCGCGGTGCGTGATGGCCACGCCCTTGGGTGTGCCGGACGAGCCCGAGGTGTACATCACGTAGGCCAGGTTCTGCGGGCGCAGCGGGGGCCGGGGCCGCGCAGTCAGCCGAGCCTGCGGCTGTGGCTGTGGCTGCGTCGCCGGCACCGGCGCGTCCACCAGGAGCGTGGGCACGTCGCCCAGCGGCAGTGTGCCCGCGCTCGCGGTGTCGGTCAGCACGAGCAGCGGCCGGGCCTGCTCCAGCACCAGGTGCAGCCGGTGGCCGGGGTAGGCGGGGTCCATCGGCAGATAGGCCGCCCCGGCCTTGAGGATGCCGAGCAGGCCCGCGACCAGCTCCGGCGTCCGGGGCAGCGCGAGTCCCACCACGGCTTCGGGCCCGGCGCCCCGGCCGATCAGCTCCTGCGCCAACCGCTCGGCCCGGTCGTCGAGTTCGCGGTAGGTCCAGGCGACCGCTCCGCACTCCAGCGCGACGGCGTCCGGGGTCAGCGCCACCTGCCGCTCGAACAAGCCCGGCACGGTGGCGTCCGGAACCTCGACGGCCGTGTCGGTCAAATCGCCCAGCAGCCAGGCCCGTTCGGAGGCCGCCAGGGTGTCGATCGAGTCGACCGGGCGCCCGGGGTCGGCGACCAGCGCGCGCAGGACGCGCAGCAGCCGGTCGCCGATGTCCGACACCGCCTCATGCCGGAACAGGTCCCGCCGGTAGTCCAGCGCCAGTTGCAGGTGCGGCGCGGTCACGGCCATCACGGTCAGCGGATAGTGCGTGCCGGAGAACGCCCTGATCCCGGTGCAGGCGAGCCCCGCCGCGTCGGTCGCCTCGGCGATGCCGATCCGGTCGAGCGGGTAGGACTCGAAGACGACGAGCGTGTCGAAGAGTGTCGGCAGTCCGGTGTGCTGCTGGATCTCGGTGAGCCCGTAGTGGTGGTGGTCGAGCAGCGCCGCCTGCCGTTCCTGGAGCCGCCGCAGCAGTGCACCGCCGGTCTCCCCGGTGGTGTGGCTCACCCGGACCGGCAGGGTGTTGATGAACATGCCGACCATCGCGTCCGCACCGGGCACGGCGGGCGGGCGGCCGGAGACCGTGGCACCGAAGACGACGTCCTGACGGCCCGTCAGCTGGCCGAGCACCAGCGCCCAGGCGCCCTGCACCAAGGTGTTGACGGTGACGCCCAACTCACCGGCCCGGCGACTCAGCTCCCGGGTCTCGTCGCCGTCCAGCGCGATCTCGACGTGCCCCCGCACCGGTTCCGGCGCGGGCGCGTCGGTCGAGGCGGGCATCGCCGCCGCGAGCAGCGTGGGCTCCGCCAGGCCGTCGAGTTCCGCGGCCCAGGCCTCGGCGGCGGCCGCCCGGTCCTGCCGGGCCAGCCAGGCCAGGAAGTCCCGGTAGCCGGCGACCGTCGGCAGCGTGGTCGCCTCCCCCGCCGATCCGTAGAGCCGCAGCAGGTCCTGCATCAGCAGCGGACCCGACCAGCCGTCGAAGAGCACGTGGTGTGCGGTCAGCACGAGTTCGGAGCGCTCGTCGGTCAGCCGCACCAGCGCCAGGCGCAGCAGCGGCGGGGTGGCGGGGTCGAAGTGGACGGTGTGGTCGCGGGCGAGGAACTCCTCCAGCGCCGCGCCGCGTTCGGCCTCGGCGAGCGCGCGCAGATCGAGCTCACGCCAGGGCAACTCGACGCCGTCCACGACGAGTTGGACCAGCCCGTCGCCACCGGAGACGAAGGCCGTGCGCAGGTTCGCGTGCCGGTCCAGCAGTGCCTGGCCCGCCCGTCGCATCCGCTCCGGCTCGACCCGGCCGGACAGGTGGAAGACCAGCTGCATCTGATAGGCGTCGACATCGGAGTCGTTGCCGGTCAGCAGCGTGTGGAAGAGCAGGCCGCCCTGCAGCGGGGTGAGCAGCCAGGCATCCGAGAGCGCCGGGTAACGCTGCTCCCAGACCTCGATCTCGGCCTGGCCGACCCGCACCAGCGGCAGGTCCGACGGCGTCAGCCCACCCGCCGCCGGCCGCGCCACGTGCTCGGCGAGCGCGGTCAGCGCCGCCCGCCACAGCTCGGCGAGTTGCTCGACCTCGGCCGCGTCCAGCACGCTCGGGGCGTAGCTGAACGTCGCCTCCAGTGTCGGGCCGTCGGCGGTGTCGGTGACGTACGCACCGATCTCCAGCGCGGAGAGCGCCGGCATGTCGGTCAGCACGCGCGCCTCGACGCCGTCCAGCTCGGTGGCCTGGGTCCAGCCGAGGCCGCGCAGTTCCTCGGGCATGTCGGCGGCGGAGAACCGGCCCAGGTAGTTGAACCCGATCTGCGGCTCCGGATACCCGGCCAACTCGGCCGCCGTCTCCTGGTTCAGATACCGCAGCAGACCATAGCCAAGACCCTTGTCCGGCACCGAGAGCAACTGCTCCTTGACCGCCTTCACCGCCCGACCGGCCGCCACGCCACCGGCGAACGCATCCGCCAGATCCACACCCGACACATCCAGCCGCACCGGGAACATACTCGTCAACCAACCCACCGTGCGCGACAGATCAGCCCCCGGCACCACCGCCTCCTCACGGCCGTGCCCCTCCAGCCGCACCAACACCCGCACCCGATCACGCCACCGCGCCACCGCGAGCGCCAACCCCGCCAGCAGACCGTCGTTCACCCCACCCCGGAACACCGCCGGCACCGACGTCAACAACGCCCGCGTCACGGCGGTCGGCACGGCCACCCGCGCGACCTCGACGCTGCTCATGGTGTCCGTCACCGGAGCCGGCCGCTGCTCCCCGAAGAGTCCGCCGCCGCCTTCCAGGGTCTGCCTCCAGTACGGGAGTTCGGCCACCCTGCGGTCCGCCTGCGCCTCCTCGGTGAGCGCGTGTGCCCATCGCCGCACCGAGGTGCCGACCCCCGGCAACACCGGCACCCGCCCCTCCCGCACCTGCGCATACGCCTGCGCGAGATCCGGCAACAGAATCCGCCACGACACCCCGTCCACCACGAAGTGATGCAGCACGATCAACAGCCGACCCGCCACCCCCACACCCGCGTCGAACCAGACGAACCGCGCCACCACCCCACCAACCGGATCCAGTTCACCCAGCGCGGCATCCAACTCCCGCCCCGCCAGCGCACGCCAGCCCTCCGACTCCCACCGCCCGTCACACACCACCCGGCACAGCACATCCCCCACCACCACCGAACCCGGCGCACCGACCTCCAACTCCCAACCCACACCAGCCATACCCGGCACCAACTTGGACCGCAGCACATCATGACGATCCAGCACCGCCGCCAGCACAGCACCCAACTGCACCCCGTCGATCCCGATCGGGAGCTCCACCAGGCTGGTCATCGCGAAGGCGCTGGTGTCACCGGGCAGGTCGGTGAGCCAGCCGCCGACCGGCAGCAGCGGCACCCGACCGACCCCACCACCGGCCAGCTCCTCCAGCACCACCGCCGACCCCACCGAACGCGCCCGCACCGCCAGCTCCGCGACCGTCCGACACTCGAACACATCCCGCGCCGACACCTCCACACCCCGCGCCCGCGCCCGCGTCACCACCTGAATCGAACGGATGCTGTCCCCACCCACCGCGAAGAAATCATCATCCACACCGACCCGATCCAGCCCCAGCACCTCGGCGAACACCCCCGCCAGCACCACCTCACCCGCCGACGACGGCCCCCGATACACCCCACCCGAGAACTCCGGCTCCGGCAACGCCCGCCGATCCAACTTCCCATTCAGATCCAACGGCAGCCGCTCCAACACCACGAACACCGACGGCACCAGAAACTCCGGCAACCGCTCAGCCACGAAACGCCGCAGTTCCGCGAGGTCCACCTGGGCGTCGAGGTCGAAGTCGGTGCCGCCGGGCGTCGCCGCACTGCCGGCCGGCACGACGTAGCCGACGAGCTGCGGGTCGCCCGACCCGGCTGCCGTGCGGACCAGCAGCACGGCCTGCGCGACGCTCGGGTGCTCGGCCATGACGGCCTCGACCTCGCCCGGTTCGATCCGGAAACCACGGATCTTCACCTGGGCGTCGCTGCGGCCGAGGTACTCCAGCGCCCCCTCGGCGTTCCAGCGGACGAGGTCGCCGGTGCGGTACATCCGGCTGCCCGGCTCACCGAACGGATCCGCGACGAACCGCTCGGCAGTCAACCCCGGCCGCTGGTGATACCCCCGACCGATCGCACCACCGACATACAACTCACCCACCACACCCACCGGAACCGGCGCCAGACCGGACCCCAGCACATACGTCCGCATCCCACCCAACGGCAAACCGATCGGGACGTTGCCCGCACCGGCCCAGTCGTCGGGCACGGCGTACGTCGTCGCGTAGAAGTCCTCCGTCTGCCCGTACGCCTGCATGATCCGGGCGCCCGGTATCGCGGCCCTGAGCTTCGCGAACAGGCCTGCGGGGAACGCGTCGCCGCCGAGCACGACGGTGTCCGCCTGCAACCCGCCCGCCACCTGGTCGAGCACGCGTTCCAGCACCGACGGGACGGCCTGCAGGACACCGCCCGTCCAGCCGCCGCGCTCGGCGATCTCCAGCGGATCGCGGACGATCTCGACCGCGGCTCCCGAGGTCAGCGCGCTGAAGATCTCGAAGACGGACACGTCGAAGTTGATCGAGGTCGCGCCGAGCATCAGCGAGCCGGGCCGCAGGCCGACCGCCTCGGCCAGCCGGGAGACACCGTTGACGAGGTTGGCATGCGTGATGGTGACGCCCTTCGGGGTGCCGGTCGAACCCGAGGTGTACATCACGTACGCCACGTTCTCCGCCCGCAACGGCGCCAACCGCTCCCCATCACCCAGATCCGACCCATCACCCCCGACCAGATCCACCTCCTCCAACACCAACAACCCCACACCAACCCCAGGCACCACACCCGACGTCACCGCATCCGTCACCACCAACGCCACCGACGCCTGCGACAGAATCAGATCCAACCGCCGACTCGGATACCGCGGATCAACCGGCACATACCCAGCACCCGACTTCAAGATCCCCAACAACCCGACAACCAGATCCACCGACCGCGGCAACGCCAACCCCACCAACGACTCCGGCCCCACCCCCCGCGACACCAACACCCGCGCCAACCGATTCGCCCGCGCATTCACCTCCGCAAACGACCACTCCACCCCCTCACACACCACCGCCACCGCACCCGGCGACACCCCCACCCGACGCTCCACCAACTCCACCAACGACCCACCCGGCACCCCACCCACCGAAGAGGCCACACCCACCAACCGCTCCAACTCCCCCACCAACAACACATCCACCGCACCCACCCGCAACGACGGATCCCCCACCACACCCCGCAACACCGACACAAACCGCTCCGCCAACCCCACCACCGACACCCGATCGAACAACTCCACCGCATACTCCAGG